>NZ_JAXOJX010000112.1:0-18442 GCF_034427735.1 Azohydromonas lata | reverse complement strand
GCAGCAGCGCCGTGCCGAAGGCGCGCCGCAGCACGCCCGTGGTGAGCGCTTCGACGCGCCGCGCCGCGAGGCCGAGGCGCCCATCCGCGAGACCGATCCGGTCCGCCGCGAGCGCGCCCAACTGCTGCGCGATTTCGAGCGCACCACGCTGTCGCCGGCCAACTTCTGTGTGCTCAAGGGCATCAAGCCCGCGGCGCTGGAAGAGCAACTGGCCCTGGCCCGCCAGGAAGCGCGCGAGCGCATGAGCCCGCCGCCGCGCCGCGACGAGCGCGCGCCGCGCGAGGGCGGTCGCCGCGACGCCGCCGTTGCCGGCCAGGGCGCGAGCCCCAAGGCCGATGCGCCGGCTGAAGCGCCCGCGCCGGAAGCTCCGGCCGCGCCCGCCGCCGACGGTGGCAACGAGGCGCCGCAGGCCTGACGATGCTGCTGCGCGAGCTCGTCGCTCGCGTGCCCGCCCCGGGGCGGCTGGAAGAGATCTGGCTGCGCACGGCGCGCGGGACGGCGGCGGTGGGCGTCGCTGAAGCCGTCGCCATGGACGGCCGCGGGCTGCAGGGCGACCGCAGCGCCGCGGGACGCGGCGGCGGGCGCCGGCAGGTCACGCTGATCCAGGCCGAGCACCTGCCGGTGCTGGCCGCGCTGCTTGGACGCCCGGCGCTGCCGGCGTCGCTGCTGCGGCGCAATCTGGTCGTTTCCGGGTTGAACCTGCTGGCCGCGCGCAGCCCGCTGCCGGCCGTGCCCTTGCGGCTGTGGCTGGGCGACGAGGTGGAGCTGGAAATCACCGGTCCCTGCGAGCCCTGCTCGCGCATGGAAGAAGCGCTGGGCCCCGGCGGCTATGCCGCCATGCGCGGCCACGGCGGCGTCACGGCCCGCGTGCTGCGCGGCGGGCGGCTGCGTGTGGGCGACGCGGTGCGCTGCGTGGTGGCGAACGCCGCCGCGCCATGAGCCAAAGAAAACGCAACGAAGAAGACGCTGCCTCGCCTGAGCCGGAATCCATCCGGGGCGATGCCGGGCGGGCGCTGCGCGGCCCGCGAGGCGGCGGCTGAAAGCGTCAGCCGCTTCAGCGCATCAGGCCGCTGCGCCGGGCAGCGCGATGGCGGGCGGGCCATCGGCCTCCACCGCCTCGCCGGCCGTCAGCCGCGGGCCCAGCGCCAGCGCCTTGCACGATGGCTTGCACACCATCTGCACGCGACCCAGGATGCGCTGGCTCTGCAACTGGTCGGCCGAGCGATGCTGGCCGCACTTGAAGCACGAGCGCGTCTGGCCGCGTCCGCTGAACGGTGAACCCGACACCTTGCTGGCATAGCGCAAGCCGTCGTCCTTGATGCGTGTCGTCGTGTCCTTGGTGGTCATGAGCGCGGCGTCCAGTGCGGTTCCATTGTCAAGGGGTTGCAACACGTTGGATACGCATCACAGCCTAAAACACGGCAAGCATGCACGCTTGGCGCGATTGATTTGCGTCGCTGCTTTCCAACAAGTGCAATCTCCCTTTCTCTTTGAACTAACAACCTGCGGTTTAACTGCAAACAACTGTTGAAAGGCCACGTGTTCGTTTGGGAGCAATGGGGACGACTTCAAACATCACTTACTTCTACCTATTCCTCCTTTCAATAGCCCAGCCCGGCAGATCAAGCCCTTTGCAGCCCTGAAACAACCTTTCCTCAACGAGACCAAGAAGCGCAAACGCTTGGTTGTTAGTTCGTAATTCGGTCTCAACGATCTTGGGAACGGCCCTTGCCGTGCGGAGCATCCCTGCCCTCGCCGCAACGAACCGCCATGACCATGATTTCCGCCTGGGCCGCGCACGCGGCCGGACAGCCGCTGCAGCGCTGGAGCTTCGACCCGGGCCCGCTGGCGCCGCAGGAGGTGGAGATCGCGGTGGAGCACTGCGGCCTTTGCCACTCGGACCTGTCCATGCTGGACGACGAATGGGGCCAGGCGCAGTGGCCGCTGGTGCCCGGCCACGAGGCCATAGGCCGTGTCGTCGCGTTGGGTGAGGAGGCGCTGGGCCTGGAGATCGGCCAGCGCGTGGGCCTAGGCTGGACGGCGTCGAGCTGCATGCACTGCCGCTGGTGCCTGGGTGGCGACCAGCAGCTGTGCCCCAAGGCGCAGCCCACCATCGTCGGCCGCCCGGGGGCCTTTGCCGAGCGCGTGCGCGCGCACTGGGCCTGGGTGGTGCCGCTGCCCGCGGCGCTGGATGCGGCCAGCGCCGGGCCGCTGCTGTGCGGCGGAATCACGGTGTTCGCGCCCCTGCGCGACCTGGGCATACCGCCCACAGCGCGCGTGGGCGTGGTGGGCATAGGCGGGCTTGGGCACCTGGCGCTGCAGTTCGCGCGTGCCTGGGGCTGCGAGGTGACGGCCTTCACCTCCAGCGAGTCCAAGCACACGGAGGCGCGCCGCTTGGGCGCCCACCACGTGGCCGACGCCGGCGACCCTGACGATCTGGCGGCCCTGGCCGGGCGGCTGGACCTCATCCTCTACACCGCCAACGCCGCGCTGGACTGGGAGGCGCTGCTGGCCACGCTGGCGCCGCGCGGGCGGCTGCACGTGGTGGGCGCGGTACCGCAGCCCATTGCCGCGTCGGCTTTCTCGCTCATCGGCGGCGCCAAGTGCATCTCCGGCTCGCCCACGGGCTCGCGCGGCGACATCGAGGCCATGCTGGACTTCGCCGCGCGCCACCGCGTGGAAGCGCTGGTCGAGCGCTTTCCCATGAGCGGCGTCAACGAGGCGCTGGCCCACCTGCGCGCCGGTCGCGCCCGCTACCGCGTGGTGCTGGACGCCGACTTCGACTGACCAGGCCCCGGGCCGCGCCTGGGCCACCGCGCCGCAAGGACATCGCGCTTGCAGCAGACTGCGCTTTCCCTTCGGCAAGGAGTCACCATGAGCAAATCCGCACGCATCACCGGGCAAGTCGAATACCGCGAGGGCGACGGCCCCGCGCTGCCCATACGCCCCGGCCTGGTCGAGTACGAGGAGGGCGACCAGGACGTGACCTTGAGCTGGCACGACGGCGACTACCGCGGCAGCACCGCCCTGCCGCGCGCCGACTGGCAGCGCTTCCTGGAAAGCCAGGACATCGAGCTGCTGGACTGAACGCGCCCCGCGCGCGGCGGCCCGCCCGGGGCACACCGGAGGCGGGCCGCGTCTTGAGCTATCTTTCGGGGGCATGGGCAGCCCGTTGCCGCCTCAACCGAAAAGAGTTTTCAGGAGAAAAGAATGCGCCATCTCTTGGCCGCGCTCGCGTTGTGCCCGCTTGCCGCGCTGGCCGCCCCGTCGGACTCGCCCTGGACGCCGGACCGCGCCTTCGTCCAATACGGCGAGCAGACCGACACCCGCGCCGTCACGCTGGGCCTGAACTGGGATTGGTCCTGGTCGCGCCCCCTGGGCAGCGGGCTGCTCAGCGGCTACCACGACGTCGCCATCGGACGCTGGCGTGCCGAGGTGGACGAGGGCCACAAAAACTTCACCCAGCTCGGCTATACGCCCGTGCTGCGCTGGTGGAGCAGCGGCCAGCCCGGCGGCTTCTTCGTCGAGGGCGGCATTGGCGTCAACGTCGTTTCGCCGCGCTTTCACACCGTGAACAAGCGCGTGGGCAGCAACTTCACCTTCGGCGACCACCTGGGCGCCGGCTGGCGCAGCAGCGGCGGCACGGAAGTGTCGTTGCGCTTTCAACACTTCTCCAACGGCGGCCTGGCCTCGCCCAACCCGGCCGTGGACTTCTGGCAGGTGCGCCTGAGCATCCCGCTGCAGACTCCGTAGTTCGCCTCTGGCGGCGGCGCGCCACGGGGCTACCCTGACAAGCCTCGCGCCCGCCGCATCACCGGCCGCCCGCCCCGGGCGGCCACCCTTGGGCGGCGGCGCCTCACCCCTCGCAGGGAGCGCGCCATGCCCGCCAGCCTCCGTTTCGACCCCGACCGCGTCGTCCGCGCCCCGCGCGGCACGCACCTGAGCTGCCGAAGCTGGCAGACCGAGGCCGCCTACCGGCTGCTGCAGAACAACCTGGACCCCGAGGTCGCCGAGGACCCGCAGCGCCTGGTGGTCTACGGCGGCATGGGCCGTGCCGCGCGCGACTGGCCCTGCTTCGACCAGCTCCTGGCCTCGCTGCGCGAATTGGGCGACGACGAATCGCTGCTGGTGCAGTCCGGCAAGCCCGTGGGCGTGTTCAGGACGCACCCGGACGCGCCGCGCGTGCTCATCGCCAACAGTAACCTCGTGCCGCGCTGGGCCACCTGGGAGCAGTTCGAGGAGCTGGACCGGCGCGGCCTGTTCATGTTCGGCCAGATGACGGCCGGCTCCTGGATCTACATCGGCAGCCAGGGCATCGTGCAGGGCACCTACGAAACCTTCATGGAGGCCGCGCGCCAGCACTGGGGCGGCGACGCGCGCGGGCGCTGGATTCTTTCCGCCGGCCTGGGCGGCATGGGCGGCGCGCAGCCGCTGGCGGCCAGCCTCGCGGGCGCCTGCTCGCTCCTGGTGGAGTGCCGGCCCGAGCGCATCGCCGCGCGGCTGCGCACCCGCTACCTCGACCAGCAGGCCCGCGACCTGGACGAGGCCCTGGCCCTCATCCGCCACCACACCGCGCGCGGCGAGGCCGTCTCCATAGGCCTGCTGGGCAACGCCGCGGACGTGCTGCCCCGCATCGCCGAGCAGGCCCGCGCCGGCGGCATGAAGCCGGACCTGGTGACGGACCAGACCTCCGCCCACGACCTGCTGCACGGCTACCTGCCCCAGGGCTGGAGCGTGCCGGATTGGGAAGCCGCGCAGGCCGACCCCGCCCGCCACGCCGACGTGCGCGCCCAAGCCGCCGCCGCCTGCGCCCGCCACGTGACGGCGCTGCTGGCGCTGCGCGAGCTGGGCGTGCCCGCCATCGATTACGGCAACAACATCCGCCAGGTCGCCCTGGACGCGGGCGTGGAGCGCGCCTTCGACATCCCCGGCTTCGTCCCGGCCTACATCCGCCCGCTGTTCTGCGAGGGCAAGGGCCCCTTCCGCTGGGTGGCGCTCTCCGGCGACCCCGAGGACATACGCCGCACCGACGCCAAGGTGCGCGAGCTCTTTCCCGAAAACGCCGGGCTGCAGCGCTGGCTGTCGCTGGCCGGCGAGCGCATCGCCTTCCAGGGCCTGCCCGCGCGCATCTGCTGGCTGGGCCTGGGCGAGCGCGACCGCGCGGGCCTGGCCTTCAACGAGATGGTGGCCCGCGGCGAGCTGAAGGCGCCCGTCGTCATCGGCCGCGACCACCTGGACACCGGCTCCGTGGCCAGCCCAAACCGCGAGACGGAGGGTATGCGCGACGGCAGCGACGCCGTCTCCGACTGGCCGCTGCTCAACGCGCTGCTCAACACCGCCGGCGGCGCCACCTGGGTGTCGCTGCACCACGGCGGCGGCGTCGGCATGGGCTACTCGCAGCACGCGGGCATGGTGATCGTGGCCGACGGCACCGAGGCCGCCGCGCGGCGCCTAGCGCGCGTGCTGGTCAACGACTGCGGCAGCGGCGTCATGCGCCATGCCGACGCCGGCTACCCCGCCGCCCAGGACTGCGCCCGCCGCCACGGCCTGAAGCTGCCCATGCAGCGCTGAGCGCCCTCACCCGCCCCCAACGCGACGAAAGGCCCGCATTGAGCGACCTCACCACCTCCCACCTGACGCTGGAGCCGGGCTGCGTGCCGCTGTCCACCTGGCACCGGCTGTGGACCGCGCCCGCCGCCGTGGCACTCGCCGACGGCGCCTGGGCGCCCGTGCGCGCCTCGGCCGATGCCGTCGCGGCACTGCTGGCGCGCGGCGAGCCCGCCTACGGCATCAACACCGGCTTCGGCAAGCTGGCCCACACCCACATCCCGGACGAACAGCTCGCGCAACTGCAGCGAAATCTCATCCTGTCGCACGCCGTGGGCACGGGCGACGATTTACCGGACGCCGTGGTCCGCCTCGTCCTCGCCACCAAGGCCGCCTCCCTCGCGCGCGGCTGGTCGGGCGTGCGCCCCCTCGTGATCGAGTCGCTGCTGGCGCTGCTGAACGCCGGCATCAGCCCCTGCATCCCGGCCAAAGGGTCGGTCGGCGCCAGCGGCGACCTCGCGCCGCTGGCGCACATGACCCTGGCGCTCATGGGCGAGGGCGACGTGCGCGTGGACGGCGTGCGCCGCCCGGCCATGCAGGCGCTGCGCGAGGCGGGCTTGCGGCCCCTGGAGCTCGCGCCCAAGGAAGGGCTGGCACTGATCAACGGCACGCAGGTGTCGACGGCGCTGGCGCTGCACGGCCTGTTCATGGCGCAGCGGGTGCTGGAAGCCTCCACCGCCGTGGGCGCGCTCTCGGTGGACGCCGCGCGCGGCAGCGACGCGCCTTTCGACGAGCGCATCCACGCCGTGCGCGGCCAGCCGGGCCAGATGGCGCTGGCGCGCGCCTACCGCGCGCTGCTGGCGGGCAGCGAGATCCGGCGCTCGCACCTCGTCCACGACGAGCGCGTGCAGGACCCCTACAGCCTGCGCTGCCAGCCCCAGGTGCTGGGCGCCTGCCGCGACCTGCTGCTGCAGGCCGCGCGCACGCTGCACATCGAGGCCAACGCCGTCACCGACAACCCGCTGCTGTTCGACGGCCACGCCCTCTCAGGCGGCAACTTCCACGCCGAGCCGGTGGCCTTCGCGGCCGACCAGATCGCCCTGGCCGTGGCCGAGACCGGCGCGCTGGCCGAGCGGCGCATCGCGCTGCTCATAGACGCCAACCTCTCCGGGCTGCCCCCCTTCCTGGTGCGCGACGCGGGGCTGAACTCGGGGTTCATGATCGCCCACGTCACCGCCGCGGCCCTGGCCTCCGAGAACAAGTCGCTCGCGCACCCGGCCAGCGTGGACAGCCTGCCCACCTCCGCCAACCAGGAGGACCACGTCAGCATGGCGACCTTCGCCGCGCGGCGGCTGCAGGAGATGGCGCTCAACACCGCCACCATCGTCGCCATCGAGTGGCTCACCGCCGCGCAGGGCGTGGATTTCCACGCGCCGCTGGCCACCTCCGAGCCGCTGCAGGGGCTGCACGCGCTGCTGCGCGGTGCCGTCACGCACTACGACCGCGACCGGCTGCTGGCCCCCGACATCGAAGCCGCCCGCGCCCTGCTGCTGCAAGGCGCCATCACCCGCACCTTGGCGCAGCCGCTGGCGGCGCTGTGGCACGACTGAGGCCCACCGCCATGAGCACCGCCGCCGCCCCCGACCCCACCGCCACGGCTTCCCACTGGGACGCGCTCTGGCTCAACGTCCGGCTCATGCCGCTGACGGCCGCCGACCCCGCCGCCACCGTGTGCGACGGCGCGCTGGCCGTGCGCGATGGCCGTATCGCCTGGCTGGGCCCGCGCGCGGCGCTGCCCGCCGACGCCGCGGCCAAGCGCGTGCACGACGGCGGCGGCGGCTGGCTGCTGCCGGGCTTCATCGACTGCCACACCCACGTCGTCCACGCCGGCCAGCGCAGCGAGGAATTCGAGCTGCGCCTGCAGGGCGAGAGCTACGAAGCCATCGCGCGCCGCGGCGGCGGCATTCTCAGCACCGTGCGCACCACGCGCGCCGCCAGTGAGGACGCCCTGTTCGCGCAAAGCCTGCCGCGCGTGCGCAACCTCCTGCGCGAGGGCGTGACCACGCTGGAAGTGAAGTCCGGCTACGGCCTGGAGCCTCACAGCGAGGCCCGCATGCTGCGCGTGGCCCGCCGCCTGGGCCGCGAGTTGCCGCTGCGGGTCCGGACCACGTTCCTGGGCGCCCACGCCGTGCCGCCGGAATTCGCCGGCCGAGCCGACGACTACATCACCCTGCTCTGCGACGACATGCTGCCCGCGCTGGCGGCTGACAACCTGGTGGACGCGGTGGACGCGTTTTGCGAGCACATCGCCTTTTCAACGGCGCAGGTGCAGCGGCTGTTCGAGGCGGCGCAGCGCCTGCACCTGCCCGTGAAGCTGCACGCCGGTCAGCTTTCCGACTTGGGCGGCGCCGAGTTGGTCGCGCGCTTTGGCGGCCTCTCCGCCGATCACCTGGAAGAAATTTCCGACGCCGGCATAGACGCGCTGCGCCGCGCCGACTGCGTGGCCGTGCTGCTGCCCGGCGCCGTGCATTTCCTGCAAGTCAAGGAGCGGCCGCCCGTTGCGGAGCTGCGGGCCGCGGGCGTTCCCATGGCACTGGCCAGCGACTGCAATCCGGGCACCTCGCCCATGCCCTCCGTTCTGGCCGCGCTCAACCTGGGCTGCCTGCTGCTGGGCCTCACGCCTGTGGAAGCGCTGGCCGGCGCCACCCGCCACGCTGCGGCGGCCCTGGGCCTGGCGCATGAAACCGGCAGCCTGGAGCCGGGAAAGGCCGCCGACTTCGCGCTGTGGGACGTGGAGCGCCCCGCGCAGCTCTGCGCCACGCTGGGTTTCAACGCCTGCCGGCAGGTGGTGTTCGGCGGCGAGCTGCGGCCGCTTCAGGCCTGAGCAAGGGCGGCCGCAAAGGCGCGCGAATGGCGTGCACGGCGCGGCTCGCCACACCGCGGCTTTCCCAATCCTTCATGGGGCTGTGGCGCCCGCAGCTTCAAAACTTGGCGTCGGCCAGCTCGCGCAAATAGCCGCGCAGCAGCCAGCTGGAGACGTCCTTGACCGCGTCGCCGGCCAGCAGCGTGTTGTCCACGCCGCGCACCAGAAAGGGTTGCGGGTCCTTGGGCGGATAGGGCTCGCAGTCGGGAAAGCGGCGCTGGAAGCGCGCCACCACGGCCGGCGCCCATTTGTCCCGGTGCACGCCGATGCACAGGGAATGTCCGCGGTCGCGCCACAGCTCGGACCACAGGCCCAAATACAGCACCGGCTGGCGGCGGCGCAGCAGATACATGCCGTAGTCGCCCTCGGACCAGCGCTTGTGGAAAACGCCCTCCACGTGGAAGCCGGCCGATTCGAAGCACGGAGCGATCTGCTCCATGAAGTCGAACATCTTTCGCACCGCGGGCGCCGTGGCGACGGTGAACATGCGCCGGCCCTCAGCGGCCCGCCACGGCCGCGGCCACGGTGACCACGCCCAGCGTCAGGTTGAACGCCACCAGTTGCCGTATGCCGTTGAGCGCCTGTGCCGCGGCCGGCCACTCGGCGGCGGCGCTGTGGCGGCGCAGCCGCGGGAACAGCACGCCGTAGAGGTAGGCGAACACCACCGCCATCGTGATGCCCAGCCCCTGCATCACGTGCCAGCCGATGGGCGCGTTCTTGAAGCCGGTCTGCGCCATGAGGCTGAAGCCCGTGGCCAGGAGGATGAGCACCAGCCCCGCCACCACGGGCAGGAAGCGCGAGAACACGCCCACCCAGAGTTTCAAACGCTGCGGCGGCTCCAGCAGCTCGGCCGCGGCCGGGCGCAGGCAGAAATAGGCGAAGAACATGCCGCCCACCCACGTGACGGCACCCAACAGGTGCAGGAACAACAGGGCGGAACGCGGCATGTGCAGGGGGGGCTTGTCAAGCGGCGGTGCGAAGGGGTGGCGGCAGTCTACAGACCACGCACCGGCATTCCCCTGACATCGGCGGTTTACAGCGCGGGTTTACAGCACCAGTCGCATGGCCCGCATGGGCGAGATGCTGGAACCCTGGCGCTTGTAGAAGCATTGCGCGTCCGCGTTGACCTCGTCGGTGAGCAGCGTGATGCGCCGGCAGCCCCGCGCGCGGGCCTGGGCGATGGCCTCGCCCAGCAGCTCTTGGCCCAGGCCGGTGCGGCCGTTTCCATCGTGATGTTCAAGCCGGTCCCTGGAGTTTTCGAATCTGCCCGTCCTGCAGCCGTGAAAACAGCAGCAGCGCCGTGACCGAGCCCACCAGCGCCATGAACATGTCCGACTGGGTATCCCACGGATCGCCCTGGGTGCCCAGGAATTCATCGGCACCCTGCCCCAATGCCAGGGCCGCGGCCCATTCGATCAATTCATAGCTGGCACTCACCGCCAGGACGATGCAAACCACGACGAAATTCAGCATGGCTCGCCCGCGCACCTGGCTGCCGCGGATGAGAATTTCCCGAGCCGCCAGTGCCGGCACCAAGCCCTGGAAAAAGTGGCCTATTTTGTCGTAGGGATTGCGGTGCCAGCCGAACAGGTCCGCCATCCAGAAACCCAGTGGCACACGCGCATAGGAATAGGTGCCACCCAACATGAGCACGCAGGCGTGCGCGAATATGCAGGCGTACAGCAGCGGGGTGAGCGGAAATTTCCCGTGGGTGGCCGCCAGCAGGGGCAGCGCGATGACTATTGGGAATATTTCCAGCAGCCAGGTCGTGCGGTCGTAGGGATGCCAGCCGGAAAGGGCTAACAACGTCAACAGCAAAAGCAATGCTGCCGGCAAAAACATCTTATTTAAAGCACTCATGGGAAAAGCAAATCATCACATCAACCCTCACCGGGGCAAATATTCCTCCAGCTCCTTGATGCGTCTTTCCGCACTGCTTCGCATGCACCCCAGGTACACGAGATTCCGCATGGAACCGTCCATATAATAAGCATATTGCGCATCACAATCCGACTGCCTGAACCTGATCCATGCACGCTGCGCTTCCAGCAATTTCTTTCTGACGTCAGAGTATTTTTCAAGCTCCTCGTCCGGCTTATCCAATTCCTTCATCACGCGTTGATAAACCTCGTTCAAACGCACTTCCACTGCTTTCTGCTCGATGGCTGCGCAATCATTCATATCCATCGTGTTCATCGCATTCTTGCAATCCAGCGCATGGGCAGGCAAAGCAGCTAGGAAAGCCGCGCACAGGACGAACAGGCAATTTTTCATCGAAGTGGAAAAGTTGAAGGTTGATATCATTTGCCGCTGGCTTTTCATTCTGGTGCCATGCCGTACGCCAAAAAGCCTTGAGGAATATAACCCAGCATGGCTGACGCGATGATCTCGAAATCGTGCCTCGGTATTTCCAGGTGCCCAAACCTGAAGCTGTAGCCCCAGCGGCTTTTATCCTGGATAAACGACAGCTTGTGCAGCATGGGGCGTATGGGTGCCTGCGCCGCCTGCAGGAAATCAATGTCCCGCCGGAACGGCACGAAGCCGGGGAACATTTCAAACGAATAAACTTCGGCGCCCACCACCCGCCCAATCGCCGTGAATTTCTGGCAGGGCGTGGACTCGTCCATCACCTCCTTGGGCGAGTAGTAAATGATCCAGTCACCCACCGACATGCGCTTGAGCGGCTGCGCCTTGCCATGGCAGAGCTGGCAAAAGCCGCCGGCTTGGCCCAAGGCCACATGCTCGCGCGAGGCCACGCCTATCCAGTAGCGGGTCGGTCTTCCAGCGTTGGCCAGCGGTTTTCTGGCCACACCTTCCACCGGCGCGAAATCCATGGGGAAGCTGAGTTGGTCCATGATTTTTTATTGAAATTACACTTCAGATGCCAGCTGATTTTTGAATTTTCTTGACGTAAACACCATACTCTACGCCGTGAATATCCGGCGTTCGCGACACCCATTGGAAACCCATGCGCTCGTACATGGGCAGCGCGACATCCATGATCTTGCTGGTGTGCAGCGCAAATTCCGTCGCACCGTCCCGCTCGGCCCGCTGCAGGCATGCCCGCGCCAAGGCTCGCCCAATACCCCGCCCCCGTGCACCCGGCGCCACGACCAGCATGCGCATGATGGGCCAGTGCGGCTTGAAGAAATCCGCCTTGGTGGCACCGGGACCCACATAGGCAACGGCGCCGAGAATTCTTCCATCCAGTTCAGCCAGCACGATTTCACCGGTCTGCGCCAGTGCGGCCATGTTGGCGATTTTGGACTGGAATAACGGCCAGTCCTGGTAAGCGCCTTCGTATTGTTGAAAAGCTTCAAGTGCCAGGGCGTTGATCCGTGCAGCGTCCTGGAAACAAAACTCTCTCAAGGAAAAATCATTCATCGCGGGCAGCCACGGTGTCGGGAGTGGTCGGATTCACCCGCAACGATAAGGCTGCCGCAATTTTTCGACCTTCGTGTTTCTCTTTTTCCAGGCAAATATTCGGACAGGAAATAATTATTTACGGCAATTCGTGAAGAATTACCGCTGCGGCAACCCGCCGTCAAACCCAGTGGTAGCCGTCCGCCGGCAGCAATTTCCACCGCCCCTCCCCCTGCAGCTCCAGCACCTGGCGGTGGTATTTCTGCAGCGCCGGGCGGTGGCTGATGCTCACCGGCGTGATGGAGAGCTCCTCCAGTTGCGCATAGAGCAGCTCCTCGTTGGCCGCGTCCAGCGCGCTGGTGGATTCGTCCAGCAGCGCGTAGCGCGGCCGCGCCACCAGGGCGCGCGCAAAGGCCAGGCGCTGCTGCTCGCCCACCGACAGCAGCTTTCCCCAGTCGCGCTCGGCCGCGAGGCCGCCCACGCGGTCGGCCAGCGTGGGCAGGTTCACGCGCTGCAGCCACTGCAGCAGCTCCTCGTCGCTGATCTCGCGGTCCACGTGCGGATAAAGCATTTGTGTGCGCAGGTCGCCCGGGGGCAGGTAGGGGCGCTGGGGCAGGAAGAGCATGTCCGCCCCGGCCGGGCGCACCACCTGGCCATGGCCCGTGTTCCACAGCCCCGCCATCACCCGCAGCAGCGAGCTCTTGCCGGAGCCGCTTGGGCCCACGATCAGCAACCCCTGGTGCGGCTGCACGGTGAAGCTCACGTGGTTGATGAGCACCTGCTCGCGCTGCGGCGTGAGCACGCTCACCCCCTGCACCGCCAGCTCCGCGCCGTGGACGAGCCGCACGTGCTCCACGCCCGCCTCGCGCTCCGACGGGGGCCGCGACTGCTCGTGCAAGACCTGCTGGAAACCGTAAAGCCGCTCGATGCCGGCGCCAAAGCGGCTCAAGCCCTCGAAGTGCTCCACCACCACGGTGAGCGCGCTCAGGATGGCCGAGAAGGCGCCGGCCGCCTGCACGGCGGCGCCCACCTCCAGCGTGCCGTTGAGCACGTCCGGCGCCACCACGATGCTGGGCAGCGCCAGCGTGAGGAAGCTGTGCGCGTACTGGAACAGGTTCAGCTTCAACTGCCAGCGCAGCACCTTCTGGTAGTTGCGGTAGGCGAAGTCGAAGACGCGCTGCAGGGCCGTCATCTCGCGCGGCTCGCCCTCGTAGAAGGCGATGGGCTCGGCGTTCTCGCGCACGCGCACGAGGTTGAAGCGGAAGTCCGCCTCGCGCTGCAGCTGCGCGAAGTTCAGCGGGATCAGCCGCTTGCCGAACACCGCCGCGGTGAAGAAGGTGGCGAAGATGGCGTAGCCGATGAGCACCACCACCAGCAGCCGCGAGATGTTCCACAGCACGCTGGTGAAGGCCACGAGCTGGATCACGGAGCCCAGCACGATCATGGAGAAGTACAGCGACTGCGAGGTCAGGCTGTTGATGTCCTCGGCAATGCGCTGGTCCGGGTTGTCCAGCCCCGAGACGGCGTTGAGCTTGTAGTAGGCGCGGTGGCCCAGGTAGTGGCCGAGGAAATACGTGGTCATCCAGCGCCGCCAGCGCAGGCCCAGCGTGTCGCGGACGAAGTAATAGAGCGCGTAGATGGGCACCGCGAAGGCCAGCCACTGCAGGAAGCGGGTGATGGCGCTCCAGAAGCGGTCGGCGTCGCGCGCGGCCAGCGCCGAGGTGAATTCGCCGGTCTCGTGGTTGAAGGCCACGGCAAAACCGGTTTGCGCCAGCAGCAGCGCCATGAGCACGGCCAGCATGGCCGCGGCGCGCCAGCGTTCCTCCGAGGTCCAGTAGGGGGCCGCAATGGCCTTGAAGCGGTGCAGCAGGCGGGCGTTGAAGCCCGGTTGTTGGGGTTCGTTCGACATCCATGTGGCGCCGGGCGAGGGCGCGAATCCCTGGTTGATCTTAGAGGGGGGCCCCTGCCCTCCCGCCTGCGGATCATCCCGCGGCGGGAAGCGCAAACGTTGCGCGCAGGTACAGTGGCCGCCCCAAACTTGACGCCCCCAGGAGCGACCGCCATGCCCACCCGCGACGATTGCCTGCAACTGGATGCCCGCGACCCGCTCGCCGGCCTGCGTGAAGCCTTCGACTTGCCGCCCGGCGTGGTTTATCTCGACGGCAATTCGCTGGGCCCGCGGCCCAAGGCCGCGGCCGAACGCGCGGCGCAGGTGGTGGTGCAGGAATGGGGCCAGGGGCTGATCCGCAGCTGGAACGATGCGGGCTGGTTCACGCTGCCGCGCCGCTTGGGCGACCGCCTGGCGCCGCTCATTGGCGCGGGCCCCGGCGAGGTGCTGGTGACGGACACCACGTCGGTGAACCTGTTCAAGCTGCTGGCCGCGATGCTGGCGCACCAGCACGCACGGCAGCCGCGGCGGCGGGCCATCGTCTGCGAGCGCGGCAACTTCCCCACCGACCTGCACATCGCCCAGGGCCTGGCCAAGCTGCTGCAGCAGGGCCACGAGCTGCGCCTGGTGGACCGCGCCGAGGACATCCCCGCGGCGCTGGCCGACGACGTGGCCGTGCTCATGCTCACCCAGGTGGACTACCGCACGGGCGCACTGCACGACATGGCGGCCCTCACCGCGCTGGCGCACGGGCACGGCGCCCTGGCGCTGTGGGACCTGGCGCACAGCGCGGGCGCCCTGCCCGTGGATCTGCGCGGCGCCGACGCCGACGCGGCCGTGGGCTGCACCTACAAGTACCTGAACGGCGGCCCGGGCTCGCCGGCCTTCCTGTGGGTCGCCCCGCGCTGGCAAGCCGTGTTCGAGACGCCGCTTTCCGGCTGGTGGGGCCACGCCGAGCCCTTTGCCATGGAGCCCCAGTACCGGCCGGACCCGGGCGTCGGCCGCTTTCTTTGCGGCACGCAGGCCATCGTCTCGCAGTCGCTGGTGGCGTGCGGGCTGGACGTGTTCGAGCGCACGGACATGGCTTGCCTACGCACGAAGTCGCTGGCGCTGACGGACCTGTTCATCGCCCTGGTGGAGGAGCGCTGCGCGGGCTTCCCGCTGGAGCTGGTCACGCCGCGCGAGCACGCGCGCCGCGGCAGCCAGGTGAGCTGGCGCCATCCGCAGGGCTACGCGGTGATGCAGGCCCTCATCGCCGCCGGCGTGATCGGCGACTACCGCGAGCCCGGCATCCTGCGCTTCGGCTTCACGCCGCTGTACACGCGCTTCGTGGACGTGTGGGAGGCGGTGGAGGCGCTGCGCGACGTGCTGCAAAACGAGACCTGGCGCGAGGCGCGTTTTCAAACCCGCTCTGCCGTGACCTGAGCCGCCACCCTCCTCGGGGGCCCGCTCCCGGGCCATAAATCCCTCTCGCCGCCATCCCCTGCACCGGGCAGACTGCCCGCTTTCCACGCGAAGCGGGGGCCCCTGGATGAAGAGCGCGTTGTGGCTGTTGCTGGTGGTGCTGGCGGGTGCCGCCGCGTCGGCTTCCTTGGGCCCGCCCGCGGCCATTGGGCTGCTGGCCGCCTTGGGCCTGTGGCTGCTGCAGCGCCAGCAGCGGCTGGAGAGCGAAGTGCGGCAACTGCGCCAGGCGCTGCAGGCCCTGCGCGACGCCCCCCCGGCCATGGCGCCTGAGGCCGTCACCGCTACCGCGCCGTCCCCCAGCCTGGACGAGGAAGCGCTCCCGGCCGACGCGCCGCCAGTCCCGCCCGCACGGCCTGCCAGGCCCGCCGCAAGCGCCCCGCCGCGCGAGCCCGCGCTCGAACCCGTTGCCGCCGCGCCCGTGATGGCGGTTGAAGTGGCCTTCGCCTCCACGGCGCTGGACGCCCCGCCTTCGCCCGCCACGGCAGCGGAGCGCGACGAGCGCAGCCCCTTCGTGACCAGCTCCCTGGGCGACACGCTCAAGGCCTGGGTGGCGGGCGGCAACACCATCGTGCGGCTGGCCGTGTTGATCCTGTTCCTGGGCGTGGCCTTCCTGTTGCGCTACGCGGCCGAGCACGCGCTGGTGCCCGTGGAGCTGCGCCTGGCCGGCGTGGCCGTGGCGGCCGTCGCGCTCGTCCTGCTGGGCTGGCGCTTGCGCGGGAAGCGGCGGGGCTACGGGCTGTCGCTGCAGGGCGCGGGCGTGGGCGTGCTGTACCTGACGCTGTTCGCGGCGCTGCGCCTTTACGAGCTCGTCCCGCCTGTGCTGGCCTTCGCGCTGCTGGCCGCTTTGGGCGCCTTCGCGGCCCTGCTGGCGCTGCGGCAGGACGCGCTGCCCCTGGCCGTGCTGGGCAGCACGGGCGGCTTCCTCGCCCCCGTGCTCACCAGCACCGGCGAGGGCAGCCACGTCGCCCTCTTCAGCTACTACCTGCTGCTGAACCTGGGCATCGCCTTCATCGCGCGGCACAAGGCGTGGAAGCTGCTCAACCTCGTGGGCCTGGGCTTCACCTTCGGCATCGGCCTGGGCTGGGGGCTGAAGTCCTGGCGGCCGGAGCTGTTTTGGAGCACGGAGCTCTTCCTGGCCGCCCACGTGGCGCTGTACCTGTGGATCGCGGTGCAGTACGCGCTGCGCCTGTCGGCGCCACCCGCGGACGGCGCCGCGCCGCGCGCCGCCTATGCCGACGCCGGGCTGCTGTTCGGCATGCCGCTGGCCGCCTTCGGCCTGCAGGCCGGCATGCTCCAGGGCGAACCGCTGGCGCTGGCCGCTTCGGCGGCGGCGCTGGCCGGCGTGTACGTGCTGCTGGGCACCTGGCTGTGGCGGCGCCTGGGCGAGCGGCTGCGCCTGGTCACCGAAGGTTTACTCGCGCTGGGCCTCACCTTCCTGGCGCTGGTGGCACCACTGGCGCTGGACGCGCGCTGGACCGGCTTCACTTGGGCGCTGCAGGGGGCGGGCATCGCCTGGATCGCGCTGCGCCAGCACCGCGGCTGGGCCCTGGCGCTGGGCGTGGCGCTGCAGGCGCTGTCGCTGCTGTCCTTCTGGTCGCAGCCGCAGGCCGCCACGGCCTGGACCTTCGCCAACCCGGTCTTCCTGGGCGTGGCGGTCATAGGCGCCGCGCTGCTCTTCACCGCGCGGCAGCTCCAGCAGGCCGCGCCCCAAGCCGTTGCCTGGCCGGTGGACGGCGTGCCGCGCCTGGGCCTGGCGCTGCGCGTCACGCCGGGCGGCCTGTACGCCACGCACGCCGCGCTGCTGGGCCTGGCCGTGCTGCACCTGGTGGCCGGCGTGCTGCAGGAGGCGGCACGCGCGCCCTGGCGCTGGCCGGACCTGCCGCAGCTCACGCTCATCGCCCTGGCCGCGCTGGCCCTGCCGTTCGAGGCGCTGCACCGCCGCCTGCGCTGGCCGGAGCTGTCCGTGGCCGCGCGCGCGGTGCTGGGCGTGGCGCCGCCGTTTGCGCTGCTTGGGCTGTCGGCGTCGCAATGGGACTTCGGCGACCCCTGGCACTGGTGGTGGCCGGCGGGCACGCTGGCGCTGCTGGCCTGGATGTCCGCCGCCGCCTGGGTGCTGCACCGGCTGGACCACGACCCTGCCCCCGGCCGCTGGCGCCGCAGCCTGCGCGCCGAGCATTTGCTCGTCGCCTGGACCGCGCTCATCGCCGCCGCGCTGTGGAGCCACGCCGCCATGACGGCCCTGGCCCCGCGCCACGAGAACTGGACGGCCGCCGCCGTGCTCGCCGGTCCAACGGCCCTGGCGTGGGCCGCGCTGGGTGCGCTGCGGCGCGGGCGCTGGCCCGTGGCCGTCCATCCCGCCGCCTGGCTGCGCGGCTGGGCCGCGCCCTGGCTGGCGCTCATGGCGCTGTGGAGCCTGCTGGCCAATGCCTTTGCCGACGGCGACATGGCGCCGCTGCCCTACGTGCCGCTGCTCAACCCCGTGGACCTGGGCCATGTGCTGATGCTGCTGTACGCGCTGCGGCTGCGCCGGGCATGGGTGTCGCGCTGGAGCGGCTGGGCGCTGCCGCGCGGCGTGCTCGTCGCGGCAGGACTGCTGGCTTTTTGGTGGCTCAACAGCCTGCTGGTGCGCACGCTCCACCAGTGGGCCGGCACGCCGCTGTGGGCCGATGGCACCTTGGGCAGCGGCCTGGTGCAGACCACGCTGACCATCGCCTGGACGCTGTGCGCGCTGGCCGCCATGTTCCTGGCCACGCGGCGCTTCGGTGCGGCGCTCGCCCGCCCGGTGTGGCTGTTGGGCGCGGCGCTGCTGGCGCTGACCGTGGGCAAGCTCATGCTGGTGGACCTGGGCCACACCAGCGCACTGCAGCGCATCGTGTCCTTCCTGGGCGTGGGCGCGCTGATGCTGGTCATCGGCTACGTGTCGCCGCTGCCGCCGTCCGCGGGCGCAGCGCGGCGGGAGGCGTCCACGTGAGCCGGCGCTGGACCATGGCCCTGCGCGGGTCGCCGGCCCCGCTCCTGCCCGCGCGCGGGCGAGGTTTGGGACGTCCCAAACGCCTGGTGGTGGCCACGCTGGCCGCGCTGGCTGGGGTGCTGGCCGCGCCGCTGCCGTCTCGGTCGCAGCCGACGGACGACGCCCTGAACCGCTACGCCGCCACGGCGCCGCTGGCGCTTTCCGCCGCGGGCGACGGGCTGCAGCGCGTGGCGCTGCCGTTGGCCGTGCTGCAGGCCTCGCGCAGCGCCGCTTGGGCCGACGTGCG
>NZ_JAXOJX010000111.1:0-18449 GCF_034427735.1 Azohydromonas lata | reverse complement strand
GCACCACCGTGGCCGCCGCGACCGGTGCGGGCGCGACGTCCGCTTTCACCGGCGCCCCGCGCAGCGCCTGCAGCGCCGCCAGCGCCACGGCGCGCGCGGCGTCCTGGTCCTGGAACTCGAACATGGGAGAGAACAGCGAGCAGGCCTCGAAGCGGCAGCCCGCTTCCTCGGCGCCCAGGAAGGACAGCGTCTCGCCCCCCAGCCGCCGCAGCCGCGAGGCGCCCAGGGCCAGCGCCGGCGCGTCGTCCGGCGGCAGCCACAGCAGGTTCATGAACCAGGGCGTGACGAGCACGCCCAGCACCCCGGGCAAGCCCTCGTCGCAGCATTGCGGTGCAAAACCCAGGGCCTCGGTCTTCAAGCCCGCGTGCAGCACCGGCACGCCCGCCATGCGGGTGCGCGCGATGTGCTCGAAGGCGCCGACCAGCATCTCGACGCGCTGCATGGTGGCCGTGCCCGTCAGCCGGCAAGGACCATGAACTGCTCGGCGTCGCCGTCGCACACCGGGCAGCGCCAGTGCGGCGGCAGCTCGGCGAAGGGCGTGCCGGGCGCGATCTGCCAGGTGTCGTCGCCCAGCGCGGGGTCGTACACCCACCAGCAGATCTTGCACTCCAGCCGGGTGTCGGCCGCCAGGCGGCTGCGGTCGCCCAGGTAGCTGCCTTCGAAGCGGACGGCCTCGGTCATGCCGCCACCTCCGGCGCCGCCGGCACTTCCGTCACCCACTGCAGCACCTCTTGCAGGCGGTGGTGCGAGTCGGCCAGGTCGTCCGGCGCGGCGCAGGCGGCCTGCGGCATGTCGGTGATCTCGACGGTGTTGAGGATCACCGTGTCCTGCGAGTTGTAGTAGACGACGCGCCAGCCGTGGCGCAGCCCCGCGTTGGTGATGCGGCAGTTGCCGTAGCCGCGCGAGAGGATCAGGACCCGGCCCGTGCCCACGCGGTGGTCTATGAGGCCGATGTCCAGCGGCGACACCGGCAGCAGCGTGAGGTTGACCACGTGCGGCTCGGCGCCGGGTTGCCAGGAGCGGGCGGCGTCCTCGATCTCGACCAGGATCTGCGCCGCGTTCATCGCGTCCGCCGGCAACGGATCAGGCAGCGCGGGGGCGGTGAAGGCGGCCGAATCGGCCGCGGCCGCTTCGCGCAGCACCTGCGGCACGGCACCGGCTTCGAGGCAGTCGGTCACCACGCGGCCCTCGGACAGCGTGGTCACGCGCCACACGCCGGCAAACACCGACTCCTGCACCTGCACCTCGACGCCGCCGTCCTGCGCGGGCAGCACGCGGGCGCCGACCTCGCCCTCGCCCATGACCTGGTTGACCAGCGCCTGGTCCTCGGCCGACAGCCCGGCCAGCGTCACGCAGCGCGTGCCGCCCTCGCTGCACACCAGCGCCAGCGCGCGCAGCGTCTCGCGCAGCACGCGCTGCGCCTCGCCGTGCGCGGCCACCTCCTCCGGTTCGGGCAGCGGCGGCGCGCGGTAGGTGTCCATGCCCTGGGGCATGGTGATGTAGTCCAGCGTCTCGTCCTCGGCCTGGCTGCCGGGGCCGAAAGGCACGACGGGGATGGGAAAAGCCTTCATGAGCCGTTTCTCCTGCGGTTTCAGGCGCAACCGGCGCCGGCGTCGGCGCTGACCACGGCGATGCCTATGCCGGGAATGCGCGTGGGCTCCATGGCCAGGATCTCCTGCACGCGGGTGACGAACACGTTCCAGTCGTGCATGCCCGCCAGCGTGCTGACGTAGCGCCCGTCGCGGACGAACACCAGCGAGGGCCAGCGGTTGGCGCCCAGGCGCTGCGCCACCGCCCCTTCGGCCGAGCGCCGCGCCACGCCCATGGCGAAGCGGCCCGGCATGGCGCGCAGGATCTCCGGCAGCACCACCGCCACGTCCAGCCCCTCGGGGAAGCGCACCGGGTCGCCGGCCAGCAGCAGCACGCGGTCGCCGCCGCCGTGGATCCAGTCGTCCAGCGTGCGCTCGTCCACCCACTGCGCGCCGTGGCGCTGCACGAGGCTGGCGATCACGGCGGGCGTGTCGGGTTCGGCGCTCAGGTTGGGAGCGGCGCTGTCAGCCACCCCGGATACAGCTTGGTTCATGGCTGATTCCATTCAAGGGAATGCGTGGGTTCAGTCGGTGCCGCCGCCGCTGCCCCGGTAGGGCGCGCCGGCCAGCGCGGCCACGTCGTGCGCGCTCATGGCCGAGGGCAGCGTAAAGCCCGGGTCGTCGGCGAACGGGGCATGCCCGCCCAGGGCGCCGGCCAGCAGGTCCAGCGCGGCGTTCACTTCCGCGGCGCGCTGTGGGTCCATGCGCTCGCGCGCGGCGTCCAGGAAGATGAGCAGCCAGTCGCCGGGGGCCACGTCGCCCACGAGCGCCGTGTCCACCTCGCGCTGCTCGCCGCGGCCCTGCACCTGGGCGCGCAGCCCGGCGGCGCGCAGCACCTGCATGGGAATGCCTATGCACATGGCGGCTCAGTCCCCGGCCGGCGCGGCGGGCATGAAGCGCGCGTCGCCCACGCGGCAGGCGGCTTCGGCCGTGGGCCGCCCGCCCTCGTAGCGCTCCAGCGCCAGCGAGGGCAGCGTCACGCCGTCCACCTCGGCCGCGGCGCCATCGCGTGCCCGCGGCTCGGCGCCCCAGTCACGCAGCGCCTCGACGCCCAAGGCCAGTGCCTCTTCCATGGCGGCGCGAACCACCGGGCGCAGGCTGCCGCCGTAATCCTCCAGCTCCTGCGGCTGGCAGCCCACCAGCAGCACGCGCTCCGGGTAGTGCCCGGTGAGCTGCGCCAGCGACAGCACCTCTTGAAAACCCGTCTGGTGCAGGCTCATCTTCTTGGCGCCGAGGAAGCGCGGCACGTCCTTGTCGCGGACGACCTTGAGCGTGCCGGGCTCCAGCCCGTAGTCGATGGCGTCGAAGATCAGCAGTTGGCGCGCGGCCTGCACGTGGTGCAGCAGGTACAGGCCCTGCGTGCCGCCGTCCACGAGCTGCACGTGCGGCGCGAAGTCCCAGCGCTGGCCCAGCGCCTCCACGCAGCGCACGCCGAAGCCCTCGTCGGCCCACAGCAGGTTGCCAATGCCCAGGACGACGATGGGCGCGTAGCCCTCGGCGCAGGGGTCGGCCGCGCCGGTGCGCGGGGTGATGCTCTCGACCATGGCGCGGGCTCTCAGTCCTTGAACGTGCGGTAGCCGGAGATCATGGTGCTCACCACGCTCTGGCGGCCCATGATGTCCTCGCGGATGGCGGCGTACACGTGGACGATGATGAAGGTCACCATGATCCACAGCCCCAGGTGGTGCCAGGTGTGCACGTCCTGCGACTGGCCCATGAGCGGGATGATCCAGCCGAAGGCCTTGTCGGCCCACGAGCCCATGCCCAGGCCCTCGCCGTAGAGGGCGAAGCCGGTGGCGATCATGAACAGCGACAGCAGGATGAACACGAAGAACATCGCGAAGCGCGCCAGCGGGTTGTGGCCCACGTAGCGGTTGGGCTGCGGGATGAGGAAGGCATACCACTTGAGCATGGACACGATGTCCAGCCAGTAGGCCTTGCTGAAGATGGGCACCGAGAACAGCTCGCGCGCATGGTGGTTGCCCACCAGCGCCCAATACACGCGGCCCGCCATGGCGGCGGCGAACACGTAGCCCGCGGCGAAGTGCGCGAAGCGGATGTAGCCCATCAGGAAGTGGTCGCTGGCCTCGCCCGGCAGGGTGGGCAGCGGCGAGCCTATGAAGTAGCCGGTGACGCCCAGCACCGTGATGGCCAGGACGTTGATCCAGTGCCACAGGCGCACGGGCGCCTCATAGACGTAGACCGAGCGTATGGGCGAAGCCTGCTTGAGCTCGCGCGCGTCGGTGCTCGGCAGGTTCTTCAACTGCTCTTGAGGCAGAGCGGACATGGCTGTCTCCTCTTGTCTTGCTGGTGGTTGGGCTGGGCGCCTGAGGCGCTTACAGCCGCGCGGCCAGCAGGGCCAGGCCGCCGGTGCCGACGGCAGCGCCGATGAAGCTCCAGGCCAGCGCGGGCAGGCGCTGCAGCCTGGCGGCCAGCCACAGGCCCGCCAGGTGCAGCGCGGCCGTGGACGCCGTGAAACCCAGGGCGAAGGCGGCGAAGCCGCCAAAGCCACCCATGGGCGCCTCGGCGCCGTGGGCCAGGCCGTGGAACAGCGCCGTGGCGCCCACCAGCGCCAGGCCGGCGCGGGCGGGAATTTCGCGGGCGCCGGCCACCAGTGCGCCACAGAGCACGACGCTGGCGGCGATGCTCAGCTCCACGCCGGGCAGCGACACGCCCCCCAGCGAGGCCAGCGCCGCGGCCAGCAGGGCCGCGACGAACACGGCCGGCCCCTGCCAGCGCTGCTGCGCGGGCAGCGCGCGGGCCGACCACAGGCCCACGGCCACCATGGCCAGCAGGTGGTCCAGGCCGAGGAAGGGGTGCGTGAGGCCGTCGGCCAGGCTCGCGGCGTGGCCGGGGTGGGCGGCTGCGGTGCCGGCGGCGCCGGCCAGGGCCAGCGCGGCGGTGGCGCGCGACAGGATGCGGGAATGCTTCATGGCGGTTTCCTTGTCTTGCACGCGCTGCTTCAGCGCACCTTCACCGTGGTCAGCTCGCGGCCGTCCTCGCTCATCACGTGCGTGGAGCAGGCCAGGCAGGGGTCGAACGAGTGCAGCGTGCGCAGCACTTCCAGCGGCTGTTCGGGGTTGGTCATGGGAGTGCCGAGCAGCGCGGCTTCGAAGGCGCCGATCTGGCCCTTGGCGTCGCGGGGGCTGCCGTTCCAGGTGGTGGGCACCACGCACTGGTAGTTCTCGATCTTGCCGTCCTTGATGCGTATCCAGTGGCCGAGCTGGCCGCGCGGCGCGGCCACCAGGCCCACGCCCTTGGCCTCCTTGGGCCAGGTGGACGGGTCCCACTTCTCGACGTTGGCCGTGGCGGTGTCGCCGGCCTTGATGTTGGCCACCAGCTCGTGCCAGTCGTTGCCCAGCATCTCGCCGCAGTACTGGCTCTCCAGGCAGCGCGCCAGCGTGCGGCCTATGGTGGAGGGCAGCATCTGCTTGAGCGTGTAGTCCGTGGCGGGCAGGCCCAGCGCCTTGGGGAAGGCGTGGTTGATCATCTCGGCCGCGTAATCCAGCTGCTCCTTGGGACGCTGGGCGTTCTGGTTGCCCTTCTTGGCGTGGGCGTAGGCCAGGATGTAGCGCGACAGCGGGCCGACCTCCATGGCGTGGCCGCGCCAGCGCGGGGCCTTGATCCAGGAGTACTTGGCGCTCTCGTCGATCTGCTCGATGTTGGTCTTGCTGCCCTTGGTCTTGGCGCCGAGCTCGAAGTTGGACTCCGTGACGCCGTCCCAGGGGTGCAGGCCCTTGGACTCGTCGGCGTACTTGTACCAGCTGTGGGTGACGAACTCCTGGACCTGCTCGGGGTCGCGCGGGTCCACCGGATGGATCTCGTCCCAGTTGCCATTGAGGATGGCGCCGCCGGGCAGCTGGTCGGTGGACTTGTCGTAGTTGACCTTGGGATATTCGCCGTAGTCGCTGACGTTGGTGGCCGCCAGCCCGCCGCCGTGCAGCCAGCCCGCCTGCTTGTACAGCGTGCCTATGGCCAGCACGTCGGGCAAATAGACGTTGCGGTTGAACGTCTCCATCTCGTCGATGCGGGCCTTGATGAAGTTCAGGCGGTCCATGGTGATGGGCGCGCCCACGGCACCGTTGCCGTCGAGGTTGATGGCGCAGGGCACGCCGCCCACCAGGTAGTTGGGGTGCGGGTTCTTGCCGCCGAAGATGGTGTGGATCTTGACCCACTCCTTCTGCAGGTCCAGCGCTTCGAGGTAGTGCGTGACGGCCATGAGGTTGGCCTCAGGCGGCAGGATGTAGGACTTGTTGCCCCAGTAACCGTTCATGAAGGGGCCGAGCTGGCCGCTTTCCACGAACTTCTTCAGCCGGTTCTGGATGTCGCGGAAGTAGCCCGGCGAGGACAGCGGGTGCGAGGGCGAGACGAGCTGCTGCAGCTCACTGGTCTTCTTGGGGTCGGCGTTGAGGGCCGAGACCACGTCCACCCAGTCCAGCGCGTGCAGGTGGTAGAAGTGGACGACGTGGTCGTGCACCTGCAGCGTCTTGGCCATCATCTCGCGGATGAGGTGGGCGTTCTTGGGGATCTTGATCCCGAGGGCATCCTCCACCGCGCGCACCGAGGCCAGCGCGTGGCAGCCGGTGCACACGCCGCAGATGCGCTCGACGAAGGCCCAGGCGTCGCGCGGGTCGCGGCCCTTGAGGATGACTTCCAGGCCGCGCCACATGGTGCCCGTGGAGACGGCGTTGCGGATGACGTTGTTGGCGTCGAGGTTGACCTCGCATCGCATGTGGCCTTCGATGCGGGTGACGGGGTCCACGACGATGCGGCGGCCGCTGTCGTCGAGGTTGAAGCCTTGGGTGGCGTAGCTGGTCATGGCTTGTTCTCGTGATGCGTTGCGGACTGCCGGCGTCTCAAGGCTGCGTGGTGGTGGTGTTGGCCGCCGTGTCGTGCTTGTGCGAGGCGCGCTTGATGGCCGAGACGGCGGCGTGCGCGGCCACGGCCGCACCCACGGTGCCCGCGGCGGCCATGCCGACCTGGTCGGCGTTGGCCTCGATGCCGAACTGGTGGATGGTGGTGAGCCGCTCGTAGAAGGAGCCCTTGTCCCAGAAGCCGTCCTCGGAGCAGCCAATGCAGCCGTGGCCGGCCTTGATGGGGAAGCTCGTCCCGCCGTTCCACTGCACGGTGGAGCAGGCGTTGTAGGTGGTGGGGCCCTTGCAGCCGACCTTGTAGAGGCAGTAGCCCTTGCGCGCGGACTCATCGTCCCAGGCCTCGACGAACTGGCCGGCGTCGAAGTGCGGGCGGCGGTAGCACTTGTCGTGGATGCGCTGGCTGTAGAACATCTTGGGCCGGCCCTGGCGGTCCAGCTCGGGGATGCGGTCGAAGGTCAGCATGTAGGTGACCACGCCCGTCATGACTTCAGCGATGGGCGGGCAGCCCGGCACCTTGATGATGGGCTTGTCCGTGATGACCTGGTGCACGGGCACGGCGCGCGTGGGATTGGGCTTGGCGGCCTGCACGCAGCCCCAGGAGGCGCAGGAGCCCCAGGAGATGATGGCCTTGGCGTCCTTGGCCACGTGCTTGAGCTGGTCCACGAAGGGCCGGCCGCCGATGATGCAGCTCATGCCGTCCTGGTTCAGGGGCGGGTTGCCCTCCACGGCCAGGATGTAGTTGCCCTTGTACTTGGTCATGACCTCTTCGAGGATGGCCTCGGCCTGGTGGCCGGCGGCGGCCATGAGCACGTCGTCGTAGTCCAGCGAGAGCATGGACAGCACCACGTCCTTGGCCAGCGGGTGCGCGCTTCGGATGAAGGACTCGGAGCAGCAGGTGCACTCCAGGCCATGCAGCCACAGCACGGGCGTGCGCGGCTTGGTTTCCATGGCTTCGGCGATCTTGGGCACGAAGGCCGGACCCAGGCCCAGCGACGTTGCCGTCAGCGAGCAGTACTTGAGAAAGCTGCGCCGCGAAATGCCCTGGCGCCGCATCACCTCGTAGAAGGTTTCCATCGCTTGTCTCCCGTTCATGGAACTGCCGCCCTTCCCCTGAAGCGGGCGTCGCAGCCTGGGGATCACAAGTTCCATGCCGGTTGCGCGGCGCGCCGGCCATGCGCCGGGCCACCGCGCTAAGCCATTGAGGGCCATCAAGTTTTTGGGCCGGCCTTGTGGCGGTTTCGTGACGCGGGGGTGGCCGCTGTGGTCATTGCGCTGGCGGTGCGACGGCCGAAGTGCAAGGGCTGCTTGCAGTGCCGTTCACACAGGAGCCGGCTGTGTCCGGCAAGTGGTTGCTAGGGTTTCCACTGAGATGCGCGTGTTGGGGATGTCAGCCGCCGCAAGGGCCGCCGCTCCTACACTGCCGGGGATGAACCAGACAGTACATTCCGCGTCGCGTACCGCGCCGGCCAAGTCGGAGGGCACGCGCACGCACGACCCGGAGCGGACCATGGCCGACATCCTGGCCGTGGCCACGCGCGAGTTCGCCGACAAGGGGTTGGCGGGTGCGCGGGTGGATGCGATTGCCGAGGCCACGCGCACCAGCAAGCGCATGCTGTATTACTACTTCGGCAACAAGGAAGGGCTGTACGTCGCGGTGCTCGAAAACGCCTACAGCGCGATGCGGGCGATAGAGGCCGAGCTGCACTTGGACGACCTGGCGCCGGAGGAGGCGCTGCGCAAGCTGGTGGCGCACACGGTGGACTACCAGCGCGAGCACCCGGAGTTCATCCGCCTGGTGATGAACGAGAACATGCACCGCGGTGAGTTCATGGCGCAGAGCAAGGTGATCCAGCAGCTCAACGTGCCGGCCATCGACGGCGTGCGCCGCATTTACGAGCGCGGGGTGGAAACCGGGGCGTTTCGCGCGGGGCTGGACCCGCTGGATATTCACATGTCCATCAGCGCCTTGAGCGTGTTCAACGTGGCCAACCGGCATACGTTTTCGCTGATTTTCAAGCGGGATCTGGAAACGCCGGAGGCGATCGAGGCGCGGCGGGAGAGTATTGTGGAGATGGTGGTCAGGTTTGTGCGGAAGTAATACAGGCCTTTGAGCCGCCGTGGAACGCGCATAAGGAAACAAAGGTGCTTGCCCGTTTGATTGCGGGCACGGCCAAGAATCGCCGTGATCGGCCCAGCCCACTGCTCGGTGCGTGACGTACTTCACGATATATCGGCGCGTGGCGTGTCAAGTCGACAAAATCTAAATATTTGCCAATAGGCTCTCCGGCTAAGCACGCCTTGAAAGCACGTTGGTGAGCGTTTACAGGAAGTTGACTGTCTTTTTTGTTACCCCGGAGGGGGAAACCCATTCCGCTCGAATCGAGCTCTCCAGCACTTGCCATGCGCTGGTGTCGGACGGAAAGCTTGACGCCGTGCTTGCCGAGGCTTTGGAGAGGTGGGAAAAGGTTGCTGGTGTCCAGGTCATTGATTTGTCTTGCCGGGACTCAGAAACGTCTTCATCGCAAAAAGGATTGCTCCTGCCGTTGAAAGATTAAGGCGTGGATACAGTCAAAGTCGGTGTAGTTGCCGAGTAAGAGAATATTTGTGGTCCTGAATGCAAAAAAAATCGCTGCAGTTGCCGTTGGCCAGCCAGAGTTGACTCCTGGAAAAGCAGTTGATTTGTTGCGCAAACATTCGAGCCTTGGGCTTGAAATTATGTCAAGCCGTCCCATCAATGCCGATAAATATTCGGTTTGGGTCTTGTTGGCCGGAAATTACTTGGGGAAGGCTTTTGGTCCTGATTCGCCAAATATTGCTTCGGTGATGAATATCGGGCGTTATGGTGGTTTTGCCATGGGGACTGGTGAAGCATGGTCGGATAACCATCGCGCGGAATCTCTCAAGACTCAAATCGCCAAGATCAATGTCTTGATTGAGCTTCTTGAGACGGAATGTGAGTTGAAAAAGAATGATGTTGTGGAGTCGGAGCCAAATGTCAAGGGACGCCAGATATTCTTGATTCATGGCCGTGACCACCCTGCCCTGCGCGAAACAACCGGTTTTCTAGGGAAGCTGCAGCAAGAGGTTGTGGTTTTGCCTGAAAAGCCGGGTCAGGGAAAAACCATTGTTGATAAGTTTGAAGAGTGTGCGAATGTCGGGTTTGCTGTAGTTCTTCTTACGGCCGATGATAAGGGTGGTGTTAAATCGTCTGCGCGTGAAGGCTCGAATTCGCGTGCCCACAAGAATGTTATTTTTGGGCTTGGATATTTTGTTGGCAAGCTTGGAAAGAATAGGGTTTGCGCGTTGTTTGAACCGGGTGTGGAGATTCCTTCCGATTGTGCTGACGTCTTGTACATTGAGATGGACAAGAAAGGTGCTTGGCATTTGCAGTTGGCCAAGGAGCTCAAGGCGGCCGGATTGCCCGTGGACATGAATGACGCATTTTGACTGTGGCCATACATAAAGCCTTGCGGCGCCGGGTTTGTGCAGATCAACGCGGGTTTTTCAGCTTATTGGCCTGTCCTATCTTTTCTTTTTTTGTGAATTAATTGGTTCCTTGCCGCACGCGTGTGTAACGCCCGGCCCAGTTTCATTGCGGGTCCAGTGAAAATCCGACCTTTTGCCTGAGGCGTTTTGCTGCGCCGCAGCGTTTCGTCCGGAGGATGGCGCCCATCGGTGCCGAAAGCATTTTCTTCATGTCCTCCCCAACGTCTTCACCCCTGCGCCGTCGCGCCTGGCTCGGCCTGGCGCTGGCCACGGCCGGTGCCCGGGCCGCGGGGCTGTCTGCGCCCGCGGCGTCCGCCGTCCGGCCCCGCGGCAAGCCGCTGGTCGTCCATGGCGACCGCAGCCTGCCGCCCTATGAATTCCTGGAGGACGGCCTGGCCAAGGGACTGAACGTGGACGTGTTCCACGCCCTGGGGCAAGTGCTTGGGCGCGAGATCGAATACAGGCTGCGCGACTGGGGCGAGGCGCAGGCCGCCGTGGTGGCCGGCGAGGGTGAGGTGCTGCCGCCCATCGTCAGCACAGCGGCGCGCCGCGAGCACTTCGCGTTCACGCGCACGCTGTGGACGCTGGAGTTCGCACTGTTCGCGCGCGAGGCCGAGGCTGAACGCGTGGCGCACGCCAACCCCGGCACGCTGCGCATCGGCGTGAGCGCGGCGGGCTTTGCCCGCCAGCATTTCAGTGCCAGATACCCCGGCGTCCGGCTGGTGACGGTGGCCGACACCAGCGACGGCATGCGCCGGCTGCAGCGCGGCGAGATCGACGCCTATGCCGGCGAGGTGCGTGCAAGCCTGACCTTCGTGCAGGAGCTCGACATCGGCGGCGTGGCGCAGGCCGGCGGGCCGTTCGCCTTGCAGGAGGCCGGCATTGCGGTGCACCGGCGCAATCCGCAACTGCTGCAGGAGCTCGACGCGGCGGTCGCGCGCATCAAGGCCGACGGCATGCTGGACCGGCTGGTGGACAAGTGGTCGGCGCCCAACGACCGCGCCTTCAGCCGCGCGCAGCTCTGGGGTGCGGCGCTGGCCGCGGCCGGGACGGCCGGGCTGGGCGTGCTGGGCACCATGCTGGCGGTGCAGCGCCGCCGCGGGCGGCTGCTGCAGGCCGAGGTGGAGCAGCGCCGCCTGGCCGAGGCGCAGCTCGAAGCGGCCCGCACCGAGGCCGAGGCCGCGCGCCAGGCCGCCGAGCAGGCCACGCGCGCCAAGGCCGACTTCCTGGCCAACATGAGCCACGAGATCCGCACGCCCATGAACGCGATCATCGGCTTGAGCCGCCTCATGCGGCATGGCGGCGCCGACGAGCAGACCAACGCCGAGCGGCTGCGCAAGATCGATACGGCCGCGCAGCACCTGGTGTCGCTGGTCAGCGACGTGCTGGACCTTTCCAAAATCGAGGCCGGCAAGCTCGTCCTCGACGAGGCCGAGTTCAACCTGGTCTCCCTGCTGCAAAGCGTGCAGTCGCACGTGGCGGTGATGGCCGAGCAAAAGGGCTTGCAGGTCAGCATCGCGGCCGACGCGCCGCCGGGCATGCTGGTGGGCGACCCCACGCGCATCCGCCAGGCGTTGCTCAACCTGGCGGCCAATGCGGTGAAGTTCACCGAACGCGGCCGCGTGGACATCCGCGCCCGCGTGGTGGCCGATACCGAGGCCGGCGTCACGCTGCTGCTGGAGGTGGAAGACACGGGCCCGGGCATCGCGGCCGGGCAGATCGACCGCCTCTTCGACGCCTTCGAGCAGGCCGATGCCTCCACCACGCGCCGCTACGGCGGCACGGGGCTGGGCCTGAGCATCACGCGCATGCTGGCCGAGCGCATGGGCGGCCAGGTGGGCGTGAGCAGCCGCCTGGGCGAAGGCAGCCGCTTCTGGTTCACGGTGCAGCTGCGCCGCGGCAGCACTGAGGCCCACCCGACCCCCACCGCCCCGGGCCTGCGCGCGCTGGACCTGCTGCGCCAGCGCCACGCCGGGGCGCGCGTGCTGGTGGTCGAGGACAACCCCGTCAACCTGGAGGTCACCACCAGCCTCGTGCGCCACGCCGGCCTGGAGGTCAGCAGCGCGGGCAACGGCCGCGAGGCGCTGGAGCGCGTGGCGGCCTTGCAGGCGCAACTGGTGCTGATGGACTTGCAGATGCCGGAGATGGACGGCTTCGAGGCCACCATCGCCCTGCGGCGCCGCTTTTCCAGCGGGCAACTGCCCATCCTGGCCCTCACCGCCAACGCCTTCGACGAGGACAGGCGCGCCTGCCTGCTGGCGGGCATGAACGGCTTCGTCGCCAAGCCCGTGGACCCGGACAGCCTGTACGAGCAGTTGCTCAAGTGGCTGGACCCCTGCCGCCAGGGCGCCGACGCGCCGCTGCCGGCCGCACCGGTGCCCGCGGGCGAGGACGGCCCGGCGCCGCAGGACGCACTGGCGGCCTTGCGCCGGCTGGACGGGCTGGACGTCGAGGCCGGGCTGCGCAGCCTCGCCGGTGACGAGGCCCACTATCGGGCCCTGCTCTCGCGCCTGGCCGACGACATGGACACCGGCATGGCCGCGCTGCAGGAGGCCGCGGCCCGCGGCGACCACCGTGCCGTGGGCAGCGCGCTGCACAGCTTGCGCGGCGCCGCCGGCACTTTGGGCGCCCAAGTGCTGACCGGCCCCTGGCTCGCGCTGGAGGGCGAGCTGCGCGAAGGCCGGCATGGCGATCTGCCCGCGCGCGTGCAGCCGCTGGTGGCGCAGGCGTGCGGCTTCGCGGCCTCGCTGCGCGACGCGCTCAGGCACGGCGCGCAGCCCGGCTGAGCGCCGCCGCGCAACGGGTCGGGCAGCCAACTTGCCAAGCCCTTGGGAAGCCCCCATTTGGGGATTGCATTCCTCCGTTCACACTCCCCCGATGAGCCGCGACCTGATCCTGATTGCCCATGCTTCCGAGGCCCGGCTCCTGAGCCGTGACCGCGACACGGCCGAACTGGCGGCGCTGGACACGCTGCGTCACCAGCTCCGAAGCGCACCCAGCCCGCTGCAGCGCCGCGCCCCCGACCCCCGTACCGACCTCGCCTCCTGGGCCGCGCCGCCGGACCCGCGCCGGCGCCACTGGCGCGAGTTCGCCGCCGCCATCGCGCCGCGCGTGGAGGCGGCCGTGGCGCAGGGTGGCTTCGAGCGGGTGGCGCTTTTTGCCGCCTGTCCTTTCCTGAGCGAGCTCATGCGACAGCTCGGCCCCCAGGTGCGCAAGGCGCTGAAGGTGGTGGTGGATGCCGACGTGGCCGACCTGCCGCCCGCGGAGCTGGCGCAGCGCATAGAGCAGGAATTGCTGGCGGCCGACCAGGCCCGCGAGGGGCTGGCGCGCGTCGCTGCCTACCCCGTGCGCGCCTGAGCGGCCGCAGGCGGCTCAGCCGTCGATGCCCGTGGGCGCGGCGGCCGGTGGCAGGCCGCGCCCGCGCGCCGCGGGCCGGCAGGCGGCCCAGGCCCTATCGCGCTGCACCTGGCCCTCGGTCGTGCGCGGCAGGCTGCCGGCCTTCACGAACACGATGTCGTGCAGCTTCAGCCCGGCGCGAACGTGCAGGCTGTGGCGTGCGGCCTTGAGCACGGCGGCACGGTCCAGGCTCAGCAGCTCGGCTTGCTGCACTTCCTGCATCAGCACCACGCGCAGCGGCTGCGCGCCGCCGCCCACGCACACGGCGGCACTGGCGCCTTCGCTGAGCGCGGGGTGGCTGTCGCGCACGGCGTGCTCGATGTCGCACAGGTCGTAGTGGCGGCCGCGGATGACGACGTTGTCGCCCAAGGTGCCGGTGATGAACAGCTCGCCGTCCAGCACGAAGCCCAGGTCGCCGGTGCGCAGCCAGGGCCCCGAGCCGTCGGCCAGGCGGGCGCCAAAGGTGTCGCGCGTCTGCTGCGGGCACTGCCAGTAGCCCTGCGCCACGCTGTCGCCGCGCACCCAGACCTCGCCCACGCGGTCGGCGGCGCAGGGCTGCGCGGTGGCGGGGTCCACGATCACCGCGTCCATCCCCAGCACCGGGCCGCAACTGGTGAGCCCGCGCACGCGGCGCGTGGCCGGCGCGCACGGGCGCACGGCCTGGTGCTGCAGCTCGTCGGCGTCCAGCACGGTGGTCCTGGGCGACTTGCGCTTGGGCGCGCAGCTCACCATCAGGGTCGCCTCCGTCTGGCCGTAGCACGGGGTCCAGGCGCGGGCGTCGAAACGGCAGATGGCGAATTTCTCCGCAAACCGCTCCAGGGTTTCCGGCCGCACGATGCCGCCGCCCACGAAGGCCGATTCCCAACTGGAAAGGTCCAGTTCCATGGCCTGCTCCGCGCGAATGCGGCGCACGCACATTTCATAGGCAAAACCCGGCCCGCCGCTGGTGGAGGCGCGATACCTGGAGATGGCCTGGAGCCAGCGCAGGGGCTTGGCGAAAAAGGCGGCGGGGGACATCAACACCGAGGTGCAGCCCGCAAATACCGGCTGCAGCAGCGCGCCTATGAGGCCCATGTCGCGGTGCGCGGGCAACCAGCTCACGCCCACGGTGCGGCTGCCGTGGCCAAAGCCCTGCTGGATGAGCGCCTGGTTGTGCAGCAGGTTGCCGTGGCTCACGAGCACGCCCTTGGGCGTGCCGCTCGTCCCGGCCGTGTACTGCAGCAGCGCCGCTCCGGCGGGGCCGGGGGCTTGGGCGCGCCAGTCGCCGGCGTGGGCGCCGTCGTCGCGGCGGGTGGTCACGCAGCGCAGTTGCCTCTCCAGCGACAGGCCGGCGGCCGTGAGGTATTCGAGATTGAAGCCCTCGTGGCCCAGGCACAGGCCGGTGGCGCCGCAGTCCTGCGCCAGCGCCGCCAGCCGCGCGATGTCGGTGCTGCCGCTGGGTGCGGCCACCGGCACGGCCACCACGCCCGCGTACAGGGCGCCGAACAGCGCCCTCACGAATTCCGCCACCGAGGCATACGCCAGCAGCACGCGCTCGCCCGGCTGGAAATGCTGCTGCAGTTGCGCCGCGATGGAGCGGGCCTGCAGATCCAGCTCGGCAAAGGTCAGGCGGCCCGCCTCGGCCTCGCCGTTCTTGAGGAAAACGAAGACCTTGCGCCTGGGCTGCTGCGCCGCGCGGCTGCGCAGCAGAGCCACCACATCGGCACTTCCATCCAGCCCGGCCGGGCGGCCCTGATCCGTGGCCATGCGCGATCACCCCCGTGTTCTCGTGGTGGATTCAAATATAGACGCGGGGCGCGGCGTTTCCGGCGAATTAAAAAGTCTTCTCGCCGACGATAATTTCTCCGGATTTTCAAGCTTGAAATAGTTATTGGAAAAGCATTTTTCCAATATGAGATGGCATTTGCCGCAGATTTAAATGACCGCCCGGCAGGGCCTGGCGGCTGAAATTCAAGCGCGGGTACGCACCTCTTCGGCCGCAAGGTGGTCCAGGCCGTAGCGGTCCAGGCTCAGCAGCACGGCCACCAGCACCACGGCGGCCAGCAGCCCGGCGCCGGGGTAGAGCACCGCGCCCACCAGCGGCGCCACCAGGACGAGCTGGCGCAGCCCGCCGCTGTAGAGCAGCCCGGCCTTGCGCACGTAGGCACGCCCGGCGGGCTGCCAGCGCTCGCGGTCCGGCGAGCCCACGGGCATGCCCACGATGAAGCTCACGTGGTTGTAGTAGCGCACCGCCATCACCGAGGACACCAGCGAGGCCAGCAGCAGCGTGAGCATCATCAGCTCCAGCACCAGGCGCGGCGTGAGCGCCGTCGCGCGCGGCGTGCCGACCTCGAAGGCGGCGTGCAGCGAGGGCGCGGCCAGCGTCACCGTGCCCATGAGCGCCAGCGCGGCGGTGGAGGCGGTCATGGTCGCGGACATGAGCGAGTTGCGCAGCGTCTGCACGGCCAGGATCTCGGTGCCCGCGTTGCGCGACACCGAGTCGATCCACTCCTGGCGCAGCACGGCGTGCGCGCTGCGCGCCCAGCGCTGCGGGCGCAGCCGCTCGACCACGGAAAGCCCCACCTCGTAGCCGAGCAGCACCGCCGCGGTGGCGACGACGAAGAACCAGTCCCAGCCGCCCGCGGACAGGGCCGCGGCGGCAGCGGTGCCTTGCGCCGTCATGCGGCGCCCAGCCGGCGCGCCGCGCGGCGCCGCTCCAGCAGCTCGAACAGGCCCATGCCCGCCAGCATGGCCGCCACGAAGAGCGCGGCCTTCACTTCGCCCATGCCCAGCGCCACCAGCGCCGGGCCCGGACAGAAGCCCGCCACGCCCCAGCCGACGCCAAAGAGCAGGCTGCCGCCCACCAGCCGTGCATCCAGGCGCGTGGCCCTGGGCAGCCGCATGGGCTCGCCCAGCAGCGAGGTTTTCATGCGCTTGGCCACCGTGAAGGCGACCAGGCCCACGGCCAGCGCGCCGCCCATCACCAGCGCCAGCGACGGGTCCCAGGCGCCGGCCAGGTCCAGGAAGCCCAGCACCTTGGCCGGGTCGGCCATGCCGGAGAGGATCAAACCGAGGCCGAAGACCAGGCCGCTCAGGAACGAAGACAGCAACAGCATGACGCTCTCCCCTCAACCGGCCAGCAGGTGGCGCAGCACGTACACAGTGGCGAAACCCGCGCCCATGAAGCTGAGCGTGGCTGCCAGCGAGCGCGGCGACAGGCGCGAGAGCCCGCACACGCCATGGCCGCTGGTGCAGCCCGCCCCGTAGCGCGTGCCCACGCCCACCAGCAGCCCGGCCAGCACCAGCGCGCCAGTGCCGGCGTCGATGTGCGGCCTGGGCAGCGCCGCCAGCAGCGACCAGGCCAGCGGCGCGGCCACCAGGCCCAGGACGAAAGCCAGCCGCCAGGCGACGTCGCCCTGGGCGGGCTTGAGCAGCCCGCCCAACACGCCGCTGATGCCGGCAATGCGGCCCGGCAGCAGGACGAACATCGCCGCCGCCACGCCGATGAGCAGCCCGCCGGCCAGCGACGCGGCGGGGGTGAAGGCATTCCAGTCGATCGCCATGGCTCAGGCCTCCTTTGGGCAGTACAGGCGGTAGAGCACCGCCAGGATTTCCAGCAGCGCCGGGTCGGCCACGCTGTAGAACACGTTCTTGCCCTGGCGCCGCGTGGCCACCACGCCCTCGGCGCGCAGCACGGCGAGCTGCTGCGACAGCGTGGGCTGGCGGATGTTCAGCCGCTCCTCCAGCTCGCCCACCGACAGCTCGGCCTGCGAGAGCTGGCACAGCAGCAGCAGCCGGTCTTCATTGGCCAGCACTTTCAGCGCCCCCACGGCGCGCGCGGCGGCGCCGCGCAGCAGCGCGGGGTCCAGGGCGGTGGCGGCATCGGCCATCACGGTCTCCTCAACAAGTCGTCTTGACAACAATATATCAGTTCATATATTGTTTTTCAATAGATTGACGTGAAGGAGCACCCCCATGACGACCCGGGCCGACATCCAGGCTTTCTTCGATCCCGCCACCTGGACCGTGAGCTACTTGGTGGCCGACACCGCCACGCGCCGCGCCGCCGTGATCGACCCCGTGCTGGACTTCGACTTCAAGTCCGGCCGCACCGCCACGCACTCGGCCGACGCCATGGCCGCCTACGTGGCCGCGCACGGCCTCGCGGTGGACTGGATTCTGGAAACCCATGCCCACGCCGACCACCTCTCCGGCGCGCGCTACCTGCAGCAGCGGCTGGGCGGGCGCATCGCCATAGGTGAGCACATCCGCGAGGTGCAGGCCACCTTCAAGAAGCTCTACAACTTGGAGCGCGGCTTCCTGCCCGACGGCAGCCAGTTCGACCATCTTTTCCACGACGGCGAGACGTTCAGCATCGGCGGCCTTCAGGCCACGGCGCTGCACGTGCCGGGGCACACGCCGGCGGACATGGCCTACCTGATCGAGGACGCGGTGTTTGCCGGCGACACGCTGTTCATGCCGGACGTGGGCACGGCGCGCGCCGACTTCCCCGGCGGCGATGCGCGCAGTCTGTACCGCTCCATCCGCCGGCTGCTGGCGCTGCCGCCGGCCACGCGCATGTTCGTCTGCCACGACTACCCGCCCAAAGGCGCCGGGAGCCGCGAGCCGGCCTGGGAAACCACGGTGGCCGCGCAGCGCGAGCACAACATCCACGTGCACGACGGCATCGGCGAGGACGCGTTCGTCGCCATGCGCCAGGCGCGCGACGCCACGCTGGACGTGCCCACGCTCATCCTGCCGTCCATACAGGTCAACGTGCGCGCGGGCCAGCTCCCGCCGGCCGACGACAACGGCGTGGCCTACCTGCGCATTCCGCTCAACGCCCTCTGAATCGCCGCCGCCGCGCCCTCGCGGCGGCACGGCTTGCCCTGCCCTGTCCGCGCCGGCCGTCCATCGCCTGGACGGCCGGCGCTTTTTTCTGTGCCGATGCTGCGCTGCAGCTAGGGGTTACCCCCAAAGACGAAAAACGAACCAGTTCGTACATTCCTGATCCGCGGCAAATGCAGGCCGTGTTTTTTCTGGAAGCGCCGGCGTCCTCCAGCCGCCCAAGAGAAGGAGACAAGCGATGAACAAATTCCTGGACGGCTACTGCCGCGTGCTGGAC
>NZ_JAXOJX010000110.1:0-18909 GCF_034427735.1 Azohydromonas lata | reverse complement strand
AGGCCTTGACCACCCGGCGCCTGGCCGGCGCTCCCGGCGCGGCCGGCACCGGCGCGCGCCGCGAGCGGCTGCGCTGGGCGCCCTTGGGCTTTGCGCTGGCCGCCTACCTGCTCTTCGGCCTGGGCTACATCGGCTACATGAGCTTTGTGATTGCGCTGTTGCGCGGGCAGGGCCTGTCTGAAGGGCTGCGCACCGCCTTCTACGTGCTGTTGGGCGCGGGCGTCGTCGCCTCGTCCTGGCTGTGGGCCGGGCTGCTGCAGCGGGCGAGGGCGGGCGGTGCGCTGGCACTGCTCAACGGGCTGCTGGCGCTGGCCACGCTGCTGCCGGTGCTCAGTGCCCACCCGCTGGCCGTGTTCGCCTCCGGCGCGCTGTTCGGCGCGGTGTTCCTCTCGGTGGTCGCCTCCACCACGGCGCTGGTGCGGCGCAACCTGCCGACGTCCTTGTGGCCCGCGGGCATCGCCGCGTTCACCGTGGTGTTCGCCGCCGGGCAGATCGCCGGCCCAACGCTGGTGGGCTGGCTGGCCGACGGCCCCGGCGGCCTGCCCCTGGGCTTCATGTGCTCCGCCGCCGCGCTGGCGCTGGGATCGCTGCTGGCGCTGCGCCAGCGTCCGCTCCAGCCGGCCTGAGCGCTCAATCCACCAGCCGCTCGCGCGCCTCCTGCGCCGTGGCGTAGACCTGCGGGTCCACCCCGCGCGCGGCCAGTGCCTGCGCCAGCCGCGCCCGCGCGAAGCCCGCGCTGCCGTAGCGCGTCACGCGCGAGTAGAAGCGCCCGGCGGTGCGCGCCACCATGGCGGCCCAATCGTCCTCCAGCGCGGCGTCGATCTGGAAATGGTCGTAGTTCACCACCGCGCGCACCTGGCGGCCCAGCGGCTCCAGCCGCTGCGTCAGCGCCCGCTCCACGGCGGCGATGTCCTCGCTGCTGTGCACCGTCAGCCGCTCGAAGTTGACGAAGAAAGTCTCGCCGGTCTCGTCCAGCTGCAGCCGCTGCGCCAGCGGGCGCTCCAGCAGCCGCTCGCGCAGCTTCATGGGGGCCGGGGAGAAGATGCAGGCCTCCATCAGCCGCGGCGCGCCGTCGATGACGGGCGTGAACTCCATGCGCGCCAGGATGTCGCGCTCCAGGTCCACGCCCGGCGCGATCTCCACGAGCTGCAGCCCCTGCTCGTGCAGCCGGAACACGCAGCGCTCGGTCACGTACAGCGCTTCCTGGCCACGCTTGAGGGCTTCCCGGCCCGCGTAGGTGCGTTGCTCCACTTCTTTGACGAACTTCGCCACGCTGCCATCGCCGGCGCAGAAGCTGCCCACGAACACCACCTTGCGCGCGTTCTGGCTGATGTTGATGAAGCCGCCCGCGCCCGCGAGCCGCTTGCCGAAGCGGCTGACGTTGAGGTTGCCCTGCGCGTCGGCCTGCGCCAGGCCCAGGAAGGCGATGTCCAGCCCGCCGCCGTCGTAGAAGTCGAACTGGTAGGGCTGGTCGATGACCGCGTGCGCGTTCACCGCCGCGCCAAAGCTCAGCCCCGCGGCCGGGATGCCGCCCACCACGCCGGGCTCGGCGGTGAGCGTGATCAGGTCGATCACCCGCTCTTGCGCCGCCACCGCCGCCACGCCCTCGGGCATCCCGATGCCCAGGTTCACCACCGCGCCCGGGCGCAGCTCCAGCGCGGCGCGGCGGGCGATGATGCGCCGCGCATCCAGCGTCGCGCTGCCGGTGTCGGCATGCGGCGCCACGCGCGTGGCCGGCAGCCGCACCTCGCCCGCGTAGGCCGGGTTGTAGGGCTCGGCAAAGGTCTGCATGTGCAGCTCCGGCTGCTCGGCCACCACCACGCAGTCCACCAGCACGCCCGGAATCTTCACTTGCCGCGGATGCAGCGAGCCGCGCTCGGCCAGCCGCTCCACCTGCACGATGACCAGCCCGCCGCTGTTGCGCGCGGCCATGGCGATGGACAGCACCTCCAGCGTCAGCGCCTCGCGCTCCATGGTGATGTTGCCGTCCAGGTCGGCCGTGGTGCCGCGCAGCAGCGCCACGTCCACGGGGAAGGCCTTGTAGAAGAGGCACTCCTGGCCGTCGATGTCCATCAGCCGCACCAGCTCCTCGGTGCTGCGGCTGTTGACGCGCCCGCCGCCGTGGCGCGGGTCCACGAAGGTGCCCAGGCCCACGCGCGAGAGCTGCCCCGGCTTGCCCGCGGCGATGTCGCGAAAGAGCTGCGAGATCACGCCCTGCGGCAGGTTCCAGGCCTCTATGCGGTTGTCCACCGCCAGCCGTTGCAGCCCGGGCACCAGGCCCCAGTGGCCGCCGATGACGCGCTTCAACAAACCTTCATGGGCCAGATGGTTCAATCCGCGCTTGGCGCCGTCGCCCTGGCCGGCCGCGTAGACCAGCGTCAGGCCGCGCGGCGTGCCGGTGCTGGTGAAGCGCTGCTCCAGCGCCACGGCCAGGTTCTCGGCGAAGCCGATGCCCACGAAACCGCCGGTGGCCACCGTGGCGCCGTCGGGGATGAGCTGGACCGCCTCCTCGGCGCTGACCACTTTGTCGGCGGTACGGAAACTTGTTTCCCTGTGTCGCATCACTTCTCCCGGGACGACGGCCGGCCTTGGCCGCTGGCAGCATACGCGGCCCCCTCCCAGGTTTCTCAGGCTTCTCAGGAATTACCGAATGCGCTTTTCCCACGCCCGCTATCGCAACCCTGCCCACGACGACCGCGAAGGCCCGCAGGGCAAGCCCAGTGCCCGTGCGCTGCGCCCGCTTGGGCGCCTGGGCGGGCTGCTGCTGGTGCTGGGCGCGCTGGCCGGCTGCGCGCAACCCGGCGCCGCGCCGCTGCGCCACGCGGCGCCGCAGCCCGGCGGCTTCAGCTTCGCGCTCATGGGCGACATGCCCTACAGCCCGCGCGAGCTGCCGGCGGTGGACAGGCTCGTCGCCGCCGTCAACGCGGATGCCGAGGTCGGCCTGGTCCTGCACGTGGGCGACATCAAGGGCGGCGCCGAGCGCTGCGACGAGGCCGTCTACCGCCAGCGGCTGCAGCAGTTGCAGCGCGTGGCGCAGCCGCTGGTCTACACGCCCGGCGACAACGAGTGGACCGACTGCCACCGCCCCGCGGCCGGCAGCTACGTGCCCACCGAGCGGCTGGCGCTGGTGCGGCGCCTGTTCTTCCCCGAGCCCGGGCGCACGTTGGGCGCAAAGCCCATGGCCGTCGTCTCGCAGGCGCGCGTGGACGCCGCGCATGCCGCCTTCGTGGAGAACGTGATGTTCGAGCGCGGCGGCGTGGTCTTCGCCACGCTGCACGTGGTGGGCAGCCGCAACGACCAGGTGTCGTGGATGGGCGTGGACCCCAAGGACGGCGTGAGCGGCACCAACGCCGAGCGCGGCGCCGAGTTCGAGGCGCGCCAGGCCGCCAACGTGGCCTGGCTGGACCGCCTCTTCGACGAGGCCCGCCGCCGCGACGCCGCCGGCGTGGTGGTGGCCATGCAGGCCAACCCGCGCATCGAGCAGTTGCCCGGCAGCCTGGAGCGCAGCGGCTTCGACGCGGTGCTGGCCAAGCTGCGCGAGCGCGCTGCAACGTTCCAGCGCCCCGTGCTGCTGCTGCATGGCGACGACCACGAGTTCTTCATCGACCAGCCCTGGTACCGCGACAGCGCCCCCGAGCCGCGCTTGGGCAACGTGACGCGCGTGCAGGGCTACGGCAGCCCGCGCATCCACTGGGTCAAGGTGCGCGTGCTGCCGGGCACGCCGGAGGTCTTCCACATCGAGCCGCAGCGCGTGGAGGGCAACCCCTGACGGATGCGGCAAGGGGGCCGATGGCCCCCTTGTTCAACAACTTCCGGCTTCGCGCGCTCAGCGCCCCCGCCTCAACCCCACCGCCTCCACCCGCGGCTTGCGGATGAGCTCCAGCCGCGGCGAGGGCCGGGTGATCTTGGCGTCGTAGGGGTGGTTGGTCAGGCCCGCGGACTCCAGCACCTTGCTGACGTAGTTGCGCGTCTCTTCGTAAGGGGGCACGCCCAGGTAGCGGTCCACCGTGCCTTCGCCCGCGTTGTAGGCGGCGGCCACGAGCTTCAGGTCGCCTTCGAAGTAGGCCAGCAGCCAGCGCAGGTAGGCCAGGCCGCCGCGCACGTTCTGCTCCTCGTTGAAGGGGTCGCGCACGTTGAAGCGCTCGGCCGTGGCGGGGATGAGCTGCATCAGGCCCTGCGCGTTCCTGGGCGACACCGCCGCCGGGTCGTAGTTGGATTCGGCCCGCATGATGGCCAGCGCCAGCTCCGGCTGCACCGAGTACTTGGGCGCGAGCTTCTTCACCAGGTCCACCACCTTCTTGGGCGCGGTGTTGAAGAGCCGCGCGCGCTGCGCCGGGTCGGCCACCAGGCCCTGCGCGCTCGCCGCGCCGTTGACCATGGTGATCACGGCCGGCGGCGGCGCGGGCGGGATCATGCAGTCCGGCATCTCCGGCGCCGAGCCGCCCACCATCTTCAGCATCTCCACGCCCTGCGGAATGCCCTTGTCCGCCGCCAGCTTGAACATGTAGGCCGCCCAAGCGTCGTTGCGCGGCACGCCGCGCGCGTAGGCGTAGATCCAGCCCAGGCGGAACTGCGACTCCGCATCGCCCCCGCGTGCGGCGCGGCAGTACATGGCGGCGGCGAAGGCCGGGTCGCGCGGCACGCCGTCGCCCTTCTCGTAGCGCTCGGCGTCGGCGCGCAGCAGCAGCGCCATCTGCAGCCGCGCTTCCGGGTCTTCCGCGGGGGAGGCCGCCGGCGCCGCGACGGCACTGCAGAGCGACAGCACGGCAGCGGCGCAACGCTTGAGCAAGGCGTGAGTCATGGTCGGACGGCTCCTTGGGTATGGAAACTCAGCAGCGGCGGGAGGAACTGCGGCGGGAGGTCGGCGGGGAACTGCAGGTGAAACCAATCCAACTTCAGGGTGATTGACGGGCCGCATCGTGCGATGGCGCGGCCGAGGGCAGAGGTCGGCAGGTTCCCCATCCCCGCTGCCGCGGACAACCCCCGAAGCGAACGGTTGCCGCGCCCGCGCGGCTTGTAGGAGTGCGCGAGGGCCTATGGGCAGGACAGGGCTGCGCCCAACCCCAAGCGCCGGCCGCCCAGGCTCAAGCCTGCGCCTTGAACTCCGCCGCCGAGACGTTGAGCCGCTTGAGCTTGTCGTGCAGCGTCTGCTTGGGAATGCCCAGCGCGCGCGCGGCCGCGGCCACCTCGCCGCCGTGCTGGCGCAGCGCCTGGGTGATGACGGCGCGCTCGAAGTCTTCGAGCTGCTGCGGCAGCGGGCGCATGGGCGCGCCGGCGTCGCCTGCCGGCGCGGCGGCCACGCCCGGCGGCGGCGCTAGGCCCGTGGCCGACGGGGCGATGCCCGCGCCGCTGCCCGGCAGCAGGCTGTCGTCCAGCAGGCCCAGCACGAAACGGTCGGCCACGTTGCGCAGCTCGCGCACGTTGCCGGGCCAGGGGTGCGCCATCAGCGCCGCCAGTTGCGCCGGCGTCACCAGCGGCGCCGCGCGCTGGTAGCGGCTGGCCGCCTGCAGCGTGAACTGCTCGAACAGCAGCGGGATGTCCTCGCGCCGCGCGCGCAGCGGCGGCAGCTCCACGAAGGCCACGCCGATGCGGTAGTACAGGTCGGCGCGAAAGCGCCCCTGTTCGCTGGCGCGCTGCAAATCCTCCTTGGCGGCGGCCACCACGCGGCAGTCGATGGGGCGCGCCACGTTGGAGCCCAGCCGCTCGATGCTGCGCTCCTGCAGCGCCCGCAGCAGCTTCACCTGCAGCCCCATGGGCATGCTCTCGATCTCGTCCAGGAACAGCGTGCCGCCCTTGGCGTGCTCCAGCTTCCCGATGCGCACCTTGCTGGCGCCGGTGAAGGCGCCGGCCTCGTGGCCGAACAGCTCGGTCTCGGCCAGGTTTTCCGGCAGACCGCCGCAGTTCAGGGCCACGAAGTTGGCGCCGCGGCGCGGGCCCTGCTCGTGCAGGCAGCGGGCGACAAGCTCCTTGCCGGTGCCGGTCTCGCCATAGATCACCACGTCGGCCGAGGTGGCCGCCAGCGCCGCGACCTTGGCGCGCACGCGCTCCATCAGCACCGAGCCGCCCAGCAGCGTGGACTCCACGCCGCGGCGGCCTTCGAGCTGGGCGCGCAACTGCTCCACCTGCAGCGTGAGCCGGCGCTTGTCGGCCGCGCGCCGCACGGCCGCCACCAGGGTGTCGGCGCTGCAGGGCTTGGCAATGAAATCCCAGGCGCCCTGGCGCATGGCGCCCACCGCCATGGCGATGTCGCCGTGGCCGGTGACCAGGATCATGGGCAGTTGCGCGTCCACGGCCTGCACCTCGGCCAGCCACTGCAGGCCGCTCAGGCCCGGCAGCCGCACGTCGCTGAGCACCACCAGCGGCGCGCCGGCCTGCACGTGCGCCCGCGCCTCCTCCACGCTGCCGCACTCGATGACGCCGAAGCCCGCCAGCATCAGCGCCTGCGCGCTGCCCAGGCGCACGTCCTCGTCGTCCTCCACCAGCAGGACGCGTATGGGAGTGTCGGCGGCGGGCAGGGGAGCGGTCATGAAATCGGGTGCTGATGGGGGTCGGCGGCGGCGGGGGCCGCCGCAGGGGCGGACGCGCCGGTTGCAGGCGGCGCCAGCGGCAGCATGAACACGAAGCGCGCCCCGCCTTCGGCGCGATTCTCCGCGGCCAGCGTGCCGCCGGACTCGCGGGCGATGTGGGCGGAGATCATCAAGCCCAAGCCCAGACCCTGGCCGGCGGGCTTGCTGGTGACGAAGGGCTCGAACAGGCGCGGCAGGATGTCCTCGCGGATGCCGGGGCCGCTGTCCTCCACCTCCAGCCGCGCGTGGTCCCCGTGCGGCCGCGCGCGCACGCAAAGCCGCCGCGCCGGGGCGGGCTCGCCCGGCGCGCCCGCGTGCGCGGCCATGGCGTCCACGGCGTTGGCCATCAGGTTCACCAGCACCTGCTCCAGCCGCGCCTCGTCGGCCAGCACCTGCAGTTTCAAAGGCGCGATGTCCACTTCGAACTCCACGCCCGCCTCGCGCAGCCGGCGCGACAACAGGAACTGCGCATTGGCCACCACCGGCTGCAGCGCCACCGGTGCCGGCGGCTGCTGCGACTTGTGGGCAAAGCTCTTCAGGCGATGGGTGAGCGCGCCCAAGCGGTCCACGAGCTTGGCGATGCGCTGCAGGTTGCCTTCCACGTCCGCGGTGCGGCCGTGCTGCAGCAGCACGCAGGCGTTGTCGGCGAGCGTCCGCATGGCCGCCAGCGGCTGGTTGAGCTCGTGCACCATGCCGGCCGACATGCGCCCAAGCAGGGCCATCTTGCCGGCGTGGACCAGCTCGTTCTGCGCCGCGCGCAGCTCGGCGGTGCGCTCCACCACGCGGGCTTCCAGGCTGTCGTAGGCCATTTGCAGCGCGGCGCGGCTGGCGCGCTGCTGCTGCAGGGCGCGGCGGCGCTGCAGCCAGGCAAAGGCCAGCAGCGGCAGCAGCAGCCCGGCCAGCGCGCCGGTGAGGGCCATGCGCCGCGCGTCGGCCTGCAGCGGGGCCAGCTCGTCCAGCACCACCAGGCGCCAGGGCGCGCGCTGCAGCGTGCGCTCGGAGGCCAGGTAGCGCCCGCCCTCCAGCGCCAGCAGCCGGCTGCCGTCGGCCAGGGTTTCACGCTCCTGCCAGCTCAGCGGTTTCAAGGGCGCGCCGCCGTAGGGGCGGGCGACGGTGGTTTCTTTCAGCGCCGCGGCGGCCAGCGGGCGCAGCGGGCGGTATTTCCAGTCCTCGCGCGTGCCCAGGATCACCACGCCGCGCTCGTCCAGCGCCAGCACCTGGCCCGGCAGCTTGCGCCAGGCCTGCTCGGTGGCCTCCAGGCTGACCTTGACCGTGGCCACGCCCAGCGGGGCCGGCGGCGGGGCCTCGAAGGCCGGCGGCGGCGCCAGCGCGAAGGAGAGGTAGTAGCCGGGCCGCCCGCTGGAGATGCCCACGCCGAAGAAGCGCCCGCGCTGCTGCGCCAGCGCGTCGCGCACGTAGGGGCGGAAGGAGAGGTCCAGGCCCAGCGGCGAGCCCGGCTGCCCGGCGTCGCCCGCGGCCAGCACCATGCCGTCGCGGCCGATGACGTAGAGCATGTCGGCGCCGGCCGTGGCGTTGATGCCGCGCAGCGTGGCGTTGACGTCGTGGCGCAGCGCCTCGTTGCGCGGCGCGCGCAGCAGTTGCAGCACCTGCGGCGTGGTCTCCAGCAGCGAGGGCAGGTAGTCGAAGCGCGCGAGCTGCGCGTCCAGCCCGGTGGCGACGAGGTCCAGCCGGTGCTGCGCCTGCTCCTGCAGCGAGGCCAGCCCGCTGCGCCAGGCCAGGCGGTGGCCGGTGAAGGCGCAGGCCGCCACCAGCGCCACGCAGGCGCCGCTCCAGGCCAGCAGGGCGCGGGGTTTCAAGGGAGAAAAGTAGGCTGCGAAAAGCATTGCGCGCCGCGGCGACCGACAGCAAGGTCGGCCACGGCGGCGCGCAGCATACGCGCTGGCTCGCGCTTAGCGGGCGGTCGCGGGCATGTGGGCCTCGCTGGCGTCCAGCACGGCCTCGGGCTCCTGGGCCTCGGCCACGGTCTCGCCGTTGAGCGTGCGGCGCAGGCGGTCGCTGTCCAGGTCGCCCGTCAGCTTGGCCACGACCACGGTGGCCACGCCGTTGCCGATGAGGTTGGTGAGCGCGCGCGCTTCGGACATGAAGCGGTCAATGCCCAGGATCAGCGCCAGGCCCGCCACCGGCACGTGGCCCACGGCGGACAGCGTGGCGGCCAGGACGATGAAGCCGCTGCCCGTGACGCCGGCGGCGCCCTTGGAGGTCAGCAGCAGCACCGCCAGCAGCGTGATCTGCTGCGAGATCGTCATGTCGGTGTTGGTGGCCTGGGCGATGAACACGGCCGCCATCGTCAGGTAGATGGAGGTGCCGTCCAGGTTGAAGGAGTAGCCGGTCGGGATGACCAGGCCCACCACGCTCTTGCGCGCGCCCAGGTTCTCCATCTTGGCCATCATGCGCGGCAGCACGGATTCGCTGGACGAGGTGCCCAGCACGATCAGCAGCTCTTCCTTGATGTACTTGATGAACTTCAGGATGGAGAAGCCGCTGGCGCGCGCGATGGCGCCCAGCACCACGAAGATGAACAGCAGGCAGGTGGCGTAGAACGTGGCCATGAGCTGGCCCAGTTGCACCAGCGAGCCCACGCCGTACTTGCCGATGGTGAAGGCCATGGCGCCGAAGGCGCCGATGGGGGCGACCTTCATGATGTAGCCCACGATGCTGAACAGCACGTGCGAGAACTTCTCGATGAAGTCGAACACCAGCGTGCCGCGGCCGCCGAACTTGTGCAGCGCGAAGCCGAACATCACGGCGAACAGCAGCACCTGCAGGATCTCGCCCTTGGCGAAGGCATCGACCACCGTGCTCGGGATGACGTTGAGCAGGAAGTCGGTGGTGCTCTGCATGGCGCCGGGCTTGGTGTAGGCGGCCAGGCTCTTGGTGTCGAGCTGGCTCACGTCCACGTTCATGCCCGCGCCGGGCTTGACGAGGTTGATGATCACCAGGCCCACCAGCAGCGCGATGGTGGAGACGATCTCGAAGTACAGCAGCGCCAGGCCGCCGGTCTTGCCGACCTTCTTCATGTCTTCCATGCCGGCGATGCCCACCACCACGGTGCAGAAGATGATGGGGGCGATGATCATCTTGATGAGCTTGATGAAGCCATCACCTAGCGGTTTCATCGCCGCGCCGGTCTCCGGGTAGAAGTGGCCCAGCAGCACACCGATGGCAATGGCCACCAGCACCTGCACGTACAGCGACTTGTAGATGGGTTTTTTCTGGACAACGTCCATGAATGTCTCCTCGGACGGCCGTTGGTGGAGGAACTGGGGTGGCCGAGCAAGGAGTGCTTGTGCAAGCGCGGTGCCAGGACGGCGGCTTGCTTTAAGTCCTTGATTTACAAGGAACGGCGCTTGCCACGACGCGGTGCGCGGGCCGGTGGACCGGACGGGCGGACGCAGAGGCGTCCGGGATTCCGGACTGCACTGAGGCCGTCAGCCCAAAGGCAGTGTTGGTTACTTCGTCATCCCCGCGCAGGCAGGGACCCAGGTGGCCTCCAAGCCGGAGCGCAAGAAGCGCTCAAGCCAGCAACCGCAACCCCGGCGGCAGCGCCTCGCCAAAGGCCTGCTGCTCCGCCACCTCGTCCAGCGCGCGCACTTCGCTGACCAGCTCCAGCCAGTGCCCGGCCACGCCGGCGTCGCGCAGCCGCGCCAGCAGCCGCTCGCGCAAGGCTTCATCCACGTCGCGCGAGCGGTCGCCCGTGCGCCGCGCCAGGTGCACGCAGGCCAGCGGCGCCGCGGTGGACACACGCCAGTCCAGCGCCAGCAGCGCTTCTATCCACCGCTGCGCCGCCGCCACCGCCACCACGGTGTGCGCGCTGCCGTACAGCGGCACGCGCGCGCCCAGGCGCCCAAGCGTCCACAGCTCCAGCGCTGCCGGTGACGCGCTCTTGGCCGCGCCCGTTTTCGCCTTGTTCGCCTTGGAAGCCGGTTTTCCGGACGCGGCGTTCCCAGCCTGCAGCAACTGCCCAAGCAGCCAGTCGCCGATCTCGGCCTTGTACTCGGCTGGGATGCGCTCCAGCGCCGCGCCCAGGCGCAGCATGTCGTCCCGGCCGGCAGGCACCAGGCCGGGCGGACGCTCGCCTTCGCCCTGCAGGTTGAACGCGAAGTCCTGCAGCAGCCGGCCTTGCGCGGCCTCGTCCAGCCCGCCGGCCACGCGGCGCCACAGCGTCCACCACTCGGCGGCGAGCTGCGCGTCGCCGCGGTGCTGCACGCCGGCGTCGTACTGCATGAAGAGCTGATGCACGCGCCAGTCGTCGGCGGCGAAGCCGAAGCCCGGGCGCAGGCACCAGCCCGCCAGGTTGAGCCACAGCCGCTCGTGGTCCGCGCTGCGGCGGCGCCCGCGCGCGTGCTGCAGCAGCGCGTCGAACAGCCGGCGCAGCAGCGGCAGGCTCCAGCGCTCGCGGGCGCCCAAAAGCTGCTCCAGCGCCGTGCGCAACTGCCGCACTTCCTTGGGCGTCACGTCCTTGGCGCGCGGGCCGAAGACGCGCGCCAGGCGCTCCAGCGCCTCGTCCAGCCGGGGGTGAAGGGCGGCGTCCGGGTTTCCGGACGGGAGGCTTGAAGGCTTCAAGCCGCGCAGGCGGAATTCCAGCGCGTGCTGCTGCCCGCCCTCATCGGCCGCCTGCAGCGCCAGGGTGCCCACCTCTGTGAGCGAGGCCGAGAGCAGCACCGGCAACTCGCGCCGCTGGTCTGACGCCTGGACGACGGTGGAGACGGGCGGCAGCGGTGTGAAGTCGCCTTCGGACGGATCGCGCAAATCACCCGCCTGCGCCAGCGCACCGCCCACGCTGGACAGCAGCGTGAAATTCACCGGTTGTCCAACGCGCAGCGCGAAGCGGCGCCCGCGCAGCGGCACGTCCACGCCCGGCTCGGTGCCGCGCGGCAGCACGCACACGGCCTGGTGCTCGTCCAGCCGCAGCCAGTAGTCGCGGGCCGAGCCGCCGCCCAGCTTGGGCGCCGCGCCGCGCCGCGCCAGGCCGTGCGCGACGGCGCCGCGCGCCACGGCCAGGTCGGGGTCGGCATTGGCCAGCAGCTTCACCGGTTCACCGCGCCAGGCGGACAGCACGTCCAGCAGCCGCTGCGCGATGGCGTGCGCCTTGAACACGCCGCCGTTGAGCAGCAGCGCATCCGGCACGGGGAAGGGGTCGGCCGTGCCCAGCGCCTGCCGCGCCGCGTCGGCGTGCTGGCGCAGGAAGGCGGCGACGTGGCGCGTGACGGCGCTGTCGGCCGCGTAGGGCAGGCCGAAGGCGACCAGCCCGCCGCGGCTGCGCTTCACGGGCTCGTCCGGCGCGACATGGGGGAAGAAGCCGTCCAGCGCCAGCGCCTGCACTTCCTCCCGGGTGAACGTGACGGTCCTGGCCCCGCCGATGAGCCGGCTGCCGCCGCCCAGCAGCGTGACGTTGGCGCTGGCCGGCGCGTCGGCCGCCAGCAAGGTTTCCTTGGCGACGCGGCAGCGCTCCACGAGCTGCGTCAGGCGGCCCGCGGAAAGGCGCTCGCCGCCCAGGCGCTGCTCGGCCAGGTGGGCCAGCGCCAGGTCCACGTTGTCGCCGCCCAGCATGAGGTGCTGGCCCACGGCGATGCGGTCCAGCTTCTTGCCCCCCTCGGCCACGCGGATGAGGCTCAGGTCCGTGGTGCCGCCGCCCACGTCGCACACCAGCACCAGGCGCGCGCCGCCCAAGGCGGCGGCCAGGTCGTCGCGGTGCTTGAAGGCCCAGTCCTGGAAGGCGGCTTGCGGTTCCTCCAGCAGCCGCAGTTGCGGCAGGCCGGCCTCGCGCGCGGCCTCCACGGTGAGCTGGCGCGCGCTGTCGTCGAAGCTGGCGGGCACCGTGAGCACGATGTCCTGCCGCTCCAGCGGCCGGTCGGGAAAGCGCGTGTTCCACGACGCGCGCACGTGCGCCAGGTAGCTGGCGCTGGCGGCCAGCGGGGACACCTTGGGCACGTCGGCCTCGGCGCCCCACGGGAGGATGGGGGCGACCCGGTCCACCGCCGCGTGCGACAGCCAGCTCTTGGCGCTGGCCACCAGCCGGCCCGGCACCTGCGCGCCCAGGCGGCGCGCCAGCTCGCCGATGACGGCGGGCTCCTCCGACGGCCAGGGCCGTTGCAGCGCCTGCGGCGGCAGCTCGCCGGGCGCGGGGTGGTAGCGCAGCGAGGGCAGCAGCGCGGGGCGGCCGATCTCGCCCGGCGCGATGAGCTGGTCGACCTCGAAGAGGTGGATGTCGCCGGCGCCGGCCTCGGCCCAAGCCACGACGGTGTGCGTGGTGCCCAGGTCTATGCCGACCAGGGCCGGGGCGTTGGGGGCGGCGCCGGGCTTGTTCATGCCTGTGCGGCGGCTCCTTCGCTGCCGCGCACGTCGAACTCCACCTTCCATAGCGCGCTGCCGTCGCGCGGCAGGGCGTACAGCTCCAGCGTGCCGGTCTCGGTCACGCGGGCCTGCAGGCTCACGGGCACGACCTCGCCCGGGGTGCGGCCTTCGGCGGGCAGCGTGGCCTGGATCTCCTCCAGCTCATGGATCTCGTCCGGCGCCCAGAAGTCCAGCAGCGTGCCGACCTGGTCCTGCCGGCGCACGCTGGAGCCGAAGAAGCGGAAGTGCACGGGCTCGCCCACCACCAGGCCGAACTCCATCTCCGGCACGTCGGCCTCGGTGCCTTCCTCCATGCCGAAGGGCGCCAGGCACAGCGCGGAGATGGGCGGCTCCATGCCCGGCACGGCCGGCATGGCGGACTCCACCGCCACGTAGTAGGCCTGCGCCGTGCCGCCGCGGATGCGCACGCCGCGGCCGCGGCGCACGTAGCCGTAGTAGGCCGCGCCCTGGGCCACGGCGCGGTCCAGGTCGGCGCCTTCGAGCAGCCGGGCCGCGGGGGCGCCTTCGCCCTCCAGCCAGCCGTTGAGCACCTGGAGCACGCGCTCGGCCAGCAGGTCCGACTTGAACACGCCGCCGTTGAACAGCAGCGCCGTCGGGTGCAGGAAGGTCGCGTCTTCCGGGGCGGCGTGGTTGAAGCCTTCCAGGTCGGCCGTGGCGCCGGCCTGGCGGGCCAGGAAGGCGGCCAGGTGCCGGGTGACGGCCGCGTCCTGCGCGTAGGGCAGGCCCACCTGCGTGAGGCCGGCGCGGGTGCGGGTGATGGGCCGCGCGTCCGCGCCCACCTGCGGGAAGAAGCCTTCCACCAGCGTGGCGCTGACTTCCTCGCGCGTGAGCTCGGTGCGTATCGTCCCGCCGATCAGGCGCGAGCCGCGGCTGGGAACGACGATGGGCTGTGCCGGCGCCTCGGGGTCGGCCAGCAGCACCTCCTTGGCGACGCGGCAGCCCTGGGTGAGCGAGCGCATCTGCCACGGGTCCAGCGTGGTGCCGGCGGCGGCCAGCTTCCTGGCCACGACGTGGGCCAGCGCCAGGTCCATGTTGTCGCCGCCCAGCAGGATGTGGTCGCCCACGGCGACGCGGTGCAGCTCCAGGTTGCCTTCGCGCTCGACCACGGCGATGAGGCTGAAGTCGCTGGTGCCGCCGCCCACGTCCACGACCAGGATCACGTCGCCGGGCTTCACCTGCTTGCGCCAGCCGCCGGCGCTGCCCTGGATCCAGCTGTAGAGCGCGGCCTGCGGCTCCTCCAGCAGCGTGAACTGGCTGCCGAAGGTGGCGGTGGCGGCCTCGGCGGTGAGCTCGCGCGCGGCGGGGTCGAAGGAGGCCGGAATCGTCACCGTGAGGCTTTGCTGCTCCAGCGGCGCCTCGGGGTGGGCCTGGTTCCAGGCGTTGCGCAGGTGTTCCAGGTAGCGGATGGAGGCCGTCACCGGCGACACCTTGCTCACTTCCGGCGGCGCACCGGCCGGGAGGATGGCCGCGCGGCGGTCCACGCCGGTGTGGCCCAGCCAGCTCTTGGCGCTGGAGACCTGGCGGATGGGCGTGGTCGCGCCGCGGCTGCGGGCGAGGTCGCCGGCGATGTAGTCCTGGTCGGCGCTCCAGGGCAGGGCCATGTCGCCGGGGGCCAGCTCGTCGGCGTGGGGCAGGTAGAGGAAGGAGGGCAGCAGGGCCCGGTCTTCGACGCTGCCGGGCGCGGTGAGCTGCGGGATGTCCATGGAGCCCTGGACGGTCTTCTCGCCGTCGCTGCCTTGCACGTCCACCCAGGACAGCGCGCAGTGCGTGGTGCCCAGGTCGATGCCGATCGCGTAGCGCGGGCCGGCGCTCTGGCCCTGGTCTTGTTGGGTCTGCACGGCGTCGTCGTCGTTGAAATTCGTTTCGTCGTTCACAGCTCCACCTCCGCTTGCGCGAGCACGCGCGCGTCATGTTTCTCGGCCAGCTTGGGCAGCTTCACTTCCGCGGCGCGCCAGCCGCGGTGGCTCAGGGTGCCGGTGAAGGGGGGCTGTCCGACGACGTTGCCGGTGAGCTTGACGCTGGCGGCGTCGAAGCCGGGCTGCAGCGTGATGCGGCTGCCCTCGTTTTCGCTGCGCACGGGCTCGATGCGGAAGTGCTCCTTGAGCACCTTGCGGCAGCCCTCGTGGACAACGCGCACGGCCGCGCCGATGTCGGCGTCGGCGTAGCCCTTGATGTCGTCCTGCATGAAGTCGATGAAGCGGCCCTCGCGCTGCAGCAGCGCCAGCAGTTGCAGCGCGGCGTCGGGCGTGGCCTCGCGCAGCACCACGGGCGGCGGTGGCGGAGGAGCAGGCACGGGCGCCGGGGCGGGCGTGGGCTTGGGCGTGGCCACGGGGGCGGGCGGTGGCGGCGCCACGGGCGGTGCGGGGGGCTCGTCCAGCCGCTCGTAGCGGGCGGCCTTGTCGGCGTTGCCGAGCAGGCTGAAGAAGGCCCCGAAGGCCATGGGAATGCGGCGCAGGAACGACGGTTTGGGGTCCTGGCTGGGGGTGGGCATCAGCGGGTTCTCCGTGGTGGTCCGGCAAGAGGTTCCGGCAGGGGGTGCCGGCAAGTCGGGCAAGGGCGCGCGGGCGGCGAAGGCCGGGGCGCGGCGCCAGGGCATCCGGCCGATTCTAGGGAAGTCCTAGGGAAGTCCCGGAGCCGGGGCGCCGCGGGGCGGCCTGCAACGGCTGTGCGGGCGGCGGCACAGGCGGTGGCACAGGCGGTGGCACAGGCGGTAAAGCGAAACGCCCGTCCCGCGCTGCGCTTGGGCAGCCCGGGGCGGGCGTCGGGGGGGGCCAAGCGGCGCCGCCGGCGGCTTCCCGAGGGGGAAGGGCCGGCGTGGCTGCCTGAATTACTTGCCGGCCAGGTCGCGCAGCACGGCGATCTTGTCGGCCTTCTCCCAGGAGAACTCCGGCTCGTCGCGGCCGAAGTGGCCGTAGGCGGCGGTCTTGCCGTAGATGGGGCGCAGCAGGTCCAGCATCTGGATGATGCCCTTGGGGCGCAGGTCGAAGACCTCGCGCACGATCTCGGCGATGCGCTCGTCGGGGAGCTTGCCCGTGCCCTCGGTGTAGACCGTGACGTTCATGGGCTCGGCCACGCCGATGGCGTAGGCGACCTGGATCTGGCACTGGCGCGCCAGGCCCGCGGCGACGATGTTCTTGGCCACGTAGCGCGCGGCGTAGGCGGCCGAGCGGTCCACCTTCGTCGGGTCCTTGCCCGAGAAGGCGCCGCCGCCGTGGGGGCAGGCCCCGCCGTAGGTGTCCACGATGATCTTGCGGCCGGTCAGGCCGCAGTCGCCCTGCGGGCCGCCGATGACGAAGCGGCCGGTTGGGTTGACCAGGTACTTCGTGTTGTGCAGCCACTCCTTGGGCAGCACGGGCTTGATGATCTCCTCGACCACGGCCTCGATGAAGGCGGGCTTCATCTTGGTGCCGTCGCTCATCTCCGGCGCGTGCTGGCTGGAGAGCACCACGGTGTCGATGCTGTGGGGCTTGCCGTCCACGTAGCGCATCGTGACCTGGCTCTTGGCGTCCGGGCGCAGGAAGGGCAGGCGGCCGTCCTTGCGCAGCTGGGCCTGGCGCTCCACGAGGCGGTGCGCGTAGTAGATGGGCGCGGGCATGAGCTCGGGCGTCTCGTCGCACGCGTAGCCGAACATCAGGCCCTGGTCGCCGGCGCCGATGTTGAGGTAGTCGTCGCTGGCGTGGTCCACGCCCTGGGCGATGTCGTTGCTCTGCTTGTCGTAGGCCACGAGCACGGCGCAGCCCTTGTAGTCGATGCCGTACTCAGTGTTGTCGTAGCCGATGCGCTTGATGGTGTCGCGCGCGACCTGGATGTAGTCCACGTGCGCGTTGGTCGTGATCTCGCCGGCCAGCACCACGAGGCCGGTGTTGCACAGCGTCTCGGCCGCCACGCGGCTGCGCGGGTCCTGCTGGAAGATCGCGTCGAGGATCGCGTCCGAGATCTGGTCCGCGACCTTGTCGGGATGGCCTTCGGAGACGGACTCCGAGGTGAACAGGTAGTCGTTCGCCACTTTTTTACACTCCTGGGTTTGCTGGCTCGCGTTGCCGGCCTTATCGGGAGTCGCGGCGAACGCTTTAGCGGCATTTGTCAGGCTTTGTAGCCCGGTGGGGTTGGCACCCACGTCGCCCCGCAAGTTGTCCTTTAAACCGGCGACGCCCCAATTCTATTCATCGATGAATGCTCTTCTGCGCTGGCTGGCTTCCTGGCCGTTGGGAAAACTGCACACCCTGGGCGCCCTTCTGGGGTGGGTGACCTACCTGCTGTCGCCTACCTACCGGCGGCGGCTGCGGGCCAATGCCGACCTGGCCGGGCTCACGCCCGCGCAGCGCCGCGCCTCGGTGGCGCAGGCCGGGTGCATGACGGCCGAGGCGCCGTGGCTGTGGCTGCGCGACGGCGAGGTGTCGCCCTACTGCCGCTGGGAAGGGGCCGAGCTCATAGAGCAGGCCTTTGCGCAGGGCAAAGGCTTGGTCATCCTCACGCCGCACCTGGGCTGCTTCGAGATCACCGCGCGCGCCTTTGCCGAGCGCTGGGGCGCGGCGCATCCGCTGACGGTGCTCTACCGCCCCTCGCGCAAGGCCGCGCTGCGCGAGCTGGAAGAGACGGCACGCGGGCGGCCCGGCATGGACACCGCGCCGGCCACGCTGGCCGGCGTGCGGCAGATGCTGCGCGCGCTCAAGCGCGGCGAAACCATTGGCCTGCTGCCGGACCAGGTGCCGCCGCAGGGCATGGGCGCGTGGGCGCCGTTCTTCGGCCGCGACGCCTACACCATGACGCTGGCGGCCAAGCTGGTGCGCCAGACCGGGGCGCACTGGCTGCTGATGTGGGCCGAGCGGCTGCCCGGCGGCCGCGGCTTCATATTGCGCGTGAGCGCGCCGCAGCACCCCCTGCCCGGCGCGGGCGAACCCGACAGCGAGGCGCTGCAGCAGGCTTGCGCGCGCCGCATCAACGAAGAAATGGAACGACTCATCATGCTCAACCCCGCCCAGTACCTTTGGGGTTACCACCGCTACAAGGCGCCGCGCGACGCGGCGGCGTCCCCGGCCGCGGCCGGCACGCAGGGGCCGGCGCAATGAGCGTGGGAGCCAAGCTGGGCATAGGCCTGTTGCGCGCGGTGTACCGGCTGCCGCTGGGCGTGCAGGCGGCCATAGGCCAGGGCGTGGGCGCGCTGATGCACGCGCTGGCCGGCAGCCGCCGCCGCATTGCGCTGCGCAACGTGGCGCTGTGCTTTCCGCACATGGACGTGGCCGAGCGCCGCCGCCTGGTGCGCGAGCACTTCGGCTGGCTGGGCCGCAGCGTGATGGAGCGGGGCCTGCTCTGGTATGCGCCGGTGGAGCGGCTCAAGCGGCTCATCCACGTGGAGGGCGACGTGACGCTGGCCGAGCGCAGCCAGCGCCCGGTGATGTGGCTGGTGCCGCACTTCCTGGCGCTGGACGTGGCCGGCGTGGCCACGCAGATCTTCCAGGCGCGCAAGGTGGGCTCCATCTACCAGGCGCAGAGCAACCCGGTGTGGGATGCCGAGATCCGCAAGGGCCGGCTGCGCTTCGACCAGGGCCAGGTGTTCCCGCGCAGCGACACCGCCTTGCCGCTGGTGCGTGCCATCCGCCGCGGCTGGGCCTTCTTCAACCTGCCGGACATGGATTTCGGCCGGCGCGAAGCGGCCTTCGTGCCCTTTTTCGGCGTGCCCGCGGCCACGCTGCTGGCGCCGTCCAAGATGGCGCGCGCGCTGGACATGGTGGTGCAGCCCGTGGTGGCCGAGATGCTGCCCGGCGGCCGCGGCTACAAGGTGAAGTTCCTGCCCGCCTGGGACGACTGGCCCACCGACAACCCCGAGGCCGACGCCGCGCGCATGAACCGCTGGATCGAGGAGCAGATACGCCACTGCCCGGCGCAGTACCTGTGGGTGCACAAGCGGTTCAAGACGCGGCCGGAAGGGGAGGCGTCGCTGTACGCCTGAGGCGGCTGTCTCTTATAC
>NZ_JAXOJX010000109.1:0-18918 GCF_034427735.1 Azohydromonas lata | reverse complement strand
GCCGGCGCGGTCGTCTTGACGGCAGCCTTCTTGGCGGCGGCCTTCTTCACCGCAGCCTTCTTCACGGCGGCCGTGGCCGCCGCCTGCGGCGCCACGGGCTTGGCGGCGGTGGCCTTGTCCGCCTTGTGCGGGGCCTTCTTGGCGGCGGGCTTGGCCGTCTTCGCAGCGGTTTTGGCCGCCTTGGCCGCAACGGCCGGAGCGGGCGCTTCAGCTTGGGCGGCCTCGGCCTGGCGGTTGCGGCGGGCGGGCGCGGGGCGGGCGTCGGCGGTGACGTCGGCCACGGCGGGGGCGGTGGACTTCTTTTTCAATCGGGGGCCCTGCAGATGCGGTTCGGGTAGTCGATGCCGGAGTGCTCGGCGAATTGCTGGAGGCTGCGCGCGCGGCCCAAGCCGTAGGCGCCGAGGTAGGCGTTGTCGTAGAGGAGGGCGCGCAGCCGTGCCTGGGAGGCGCGCTCCAGGTCCCACCAGCGGGTTGGGCGCGCGGCGTCGTCGCCCTCGGCCCAATGCACCGGGCGGCCGTCGCCGCGGTGGTAGAGGTGGTAGATCGGCAGATCCGGCACGTGGTGTATGTCCCAGCCGTGCGTCCAGGCGCGCACGGCCAGGTTCTGCTCCTCGCCGTGGAAGTAGAGCCAGGGGTCGTAGGGCACTTCGGCGATGAGGGCGCTGCGCGTGAACAGGCACCCGGCGCCGACGTGAAAGCCCGGCAGCGCCCCGCGCGCGGGCACGGCGCGGCTCCTGAAGGCCAGCACGGGCGAGTCGGCGCCCAGCGCCACGCCGGGCTGGGGCTCCAGCACCAGGGCGTGCCCGGGCAGGGGCCGGCGCACGGCCTGGCCGTCCACCATCTCGAAGGGCGCGGGATAGGTGGAGACGATGGCGCGCGGGTTGCGGGCCGACAGGGCTTCGAGCTGCTCCACCAGCAGCCGGTCCCAGTGCCGGTCGAACAGCATGTGCGCGTCCACCTGCAGGAAGTAGGGCTCGCCCTGGCAGTAGCTGGCGGCAATGGAGCGCGCCCAACACGGGCCGCGGCTGAAGCGGTGGTGCAGGTGCAGGTAGTGGATGGCGCCGGCGCGGCGGGCCAGCTCGGCGGGCGGCTCGGCGGGGGCGTCGGACTGGTCCACCACGGCAAAGCGCAGCGCACCCGGATCGGCCGCCTGCTCCAGCGCGTCTGCCACCGTGAGCCACAGGCGCGGATCACGGTAGGCGGCAATGCTGATGAAGATGCTCATGGCGGAAGGCGCGGGGCAAGCCGCGCCGCGCGCCGCGCCAGGGCACGGCGGCGATAGAAACTGAAAGGCCGGACGGATCAATCTTTCAGTTTATCGCCGGTGCATCAGTTTTACGCACTGCGCCGGGAGGCGCAGTGTTGCGCAGTGTTGGAAAGTGCCGCGCGGCTACAGCCCCAGATCCTCTTCGCGCGTGATCACCACCGGCCGGTTCTCCACGCGGGGGCGGGCGGAGTCCAGCCGCTCCACGCGGTTCACGCACAGCAGCCACTGGCCGGAGCGCAGCCGCCAGGCGGTGCGGCGCTCGTGGGCGATGGGGCGGGCAATCGGCAGCTCCCGCATGTCAAAGCCCACGGCCACGGCCGTGTGGTCGTGGCGTATCCAGCAGCGCCGGCCCTGGGCGTCCAGGCCGATCAGCTTGGTGGCCAGGGCTTGCTCGTCCTCGTGCTGCGTGAAGCGCCAGGGCAGCACCACCTCGTCCTCGTAGCCCGCGGGCATGGCCTCGCCCCAGGCCGGGATCAGGCTTTCTTCGATCAGGCTTCCCATAGCTCCATACCTCCATGCGCCGCGATGAATAGTTATGCACAACGTCGGCCGGGCAGCTTGCAAGCGACGGGCCAGGGCCATGTCCCCGGGCGCGCCGCCTTACGCCAGCCCTACGCCCCGACAAACCGGGCGGTCCGGCGCGCCGGGCCTGTCGGTTTTGTCGGCTGCCGCACAGGGCCGCGCCCGCTACAGGCCCAGGTCCTCCTCGCGCCTGAGCACGGCCGGGAGGTTTTGCACGCGGGGGCGGCAGGAGTCCAGGCGTTCGATGCGGTCCACGCACAGCAGCCATTGGCCGCAGCGCAGCCGCCAGGCGGTGCGGCGCTCGTGGGTGGTTGGGCGGGCGGTGGGCAGCTCCTCCTCGTCGAAGCCCTCGGCCACGGCCGTGTGGTCGTGGCGTATCCAGCAGCGCCGGCCGTGGGCGTCCAGGCCGACCAGCTTGGTGGCCAGGGCCTCCTCGTCCTCGTGCCGCCGCAGTGTCCAGGGCGGCACCACCTCGTTCTCGAAGCCGTCCGGCACGGCCTGGCACCAGTCCAAAGGCAAGGGATTCATCTCAAGGCTCCTTCCGGTGGCGGGTAGGGCGCAGGCGCTCAGGCCCCGTGCCGCACAGGCGGCACGGGCACGTCGGCGCACACGCGGTGGCGCTGCACGTCCACCCAGACCTTGGTGCCTATCAGGCGCGACCACACCTCGCCCACGCCGGGCACCGGCACGCGAAGGAACTGCATCCCCGCCAGGCTCACCACCGCCTCCAGCCCGCCGCCCGGGCACGCAACCACGCCGCGCAACAGCGCGGGCCGCCAGGCGGCGGCTTGCACACAGCTCTTCATGGATCACCTCCTTGCATCGTAATAAAGCGAACTACACAGCGTAACGTGAACCATGCAAGTCGCGGGCCAGCGCTGAAAAGCTGGCTGCATAACGGTTGGGGCAGAAGGCTGGCCCGTGCGGGCGGGCAGCGGCGCGGCCGGAGCGTGCGACAAGCCGCACAGGCGGCGCGTCGGGGAGGCGACGCGGCTTGTTGGGTTTGTCGCCTACCGCACAAGGCCAAGGGCCGCAAATGCTTGATTTCCCTTGGAAAGTTGAGTTGGCACAACTCTCGCAATGCAGGCTGCAACGACCGACCCTGGAGCAGCAGCCTCATGTCCACCGGCACCGCATTCGTGTCCATCGATGGCCTCAAGAAAGGCCGCCAGGCCGTGAGCGACATCCTCGAAGCCGCCGCCGGTGGTTGCGGCAGCACCGGTGGCGCCGGCAAGGCCAGTTGCGGCTCCTCCGCCGGCCCCGAGGACATGCCCCCGGAGATCTGGGACAAGATCAAGAACCACCCCTGCTACTCCGAAGAGGCCCACCACCACTACGCCCGCATGCACGTGGCCGTGGCCCCGGCCTGCAACATCCAGTGCAACTACTGCAATCGCAAGTACGACTGCTCCAACGAGTCGCGCCCGGGCGTGGTCAGCCAGAAGCTCACCCCTGAGCAGGCCGTCAAGAAGGTGCTGGCCGTGGCCAGCGAGATTCCGCAGATGACGGTGCTGGGCATCGCCGGCCCCGGCGACGCGCTGGCCAACCCGAAGAAAACCTTCGACACCTTCCGCATGCTCGCCGAGCAGGCCCCGGACATCAAGCTGTGCCTCTCCACCAATGGCCTGGCGCTGCCGGAGATGGTGGAGGAGATCTGCAAGTACAACATCGACCACGTCACGATCACCATCAACATGGTTGATCCCGCGATCGGCGAGAAGATCTACCCGTGGATCTTCTGGGACCACAAGCGCGTCACCGGCCTGGAGGCCGCCCGCATCCTGCACGAGCAGCAGATGAAGGGCCTGGAGATGCTCACCGCGCGCGGCGTGCTCACCAAGATCAACTCGGTGCTCATCCCCGGCATCAACGACGAGCACCTCATCGAGGTCAACCGCGAGGTCAAGAAGCGCGGCGCCTTCCTGCACAACATCATGCCGCTCATCTCCGAGGCCGAGCATGGAACGTACTTCGGCCTGAACGGCCAGCGCGGCCCCTCGGCGCAGGAGCTCAAGGCCGTGCAGGACGCCTGCATGGGCGGCGCCAACCTCATGCGCCACTGCCGCCAGTGCCGTGCCGACGCCGTGGGCCTGCTGGGCGAGGACCGCTCCGACGAGTTCACGCTGGACAAGATCGAGCAGATGGAGATCGTCTACGACCTCGACAAGCGCCGCGCCTACCAGGAGAGCGTCGAAGGCGAGCGCCAGGCCCAGCACGCGGCCAAGGAGTCCGCGCTGGCCGAGGCCGCCGCGGACGACGGGGTGGACGCGGACATGGCCGTGCTCGTTGCCGTGGCAACCGAGGGCCACGGCAAGGTCAACCAGCACTTCGGCCACGCCACCGAGTTCCAGATCTACGAGCTCAACAAGGCCGGCGCCATCTTCGTGGGCCACCGCCGCGTGGACCTGTACTGCCAGGGCGGCTTCGGCGAGGACGAGCAGTTGCCCTCCATCGTCAGCGCCATCAACGACTGCCACGCCGTGCTGGTGTCCAAGATCGGCGCCTGCCCGCGCGACGAGCTGCTGGCCGCCGGCATCGAGCCCGTGGACCGCTTCGCGCACGAATTCATTGAGAAGGCCGCATTGGGCTGGTTCGGCGAGTACCGCCAGCGCATCGCCCGCGGCGAGATCACCCACCAGCCGCGCGGCGACGCGCGCATCCGCCAAGGCGCCTATACGGGCGGCGCCGAAGCCGCGGCATAACAAAACCGTCCCGTTACTTTCAAGGAGTCCACCATGGCCTACAAGATCATCGCTTCCCAGTGTTCCGGCTGCTCGGCCTGCGAGGCCGAGTGCCCCAACCAAGCCATCCGCGAAAAGGGCGGCACCTTCATCATCGACCCGGCCAAGTGCACGGAGTGCGAAGGTTCCTTCGACTCGGCGCAGTGCGTGGCCGTGTGCCCGGTGGACGGCTGCATCAAGAAGGCTTGAACGCTTAACTCCTGAGGGGCCACACCATGATGGACCTGCGCGAACCCAAGTTTCCCTGGGGCCTGGAAGTCAAGGCCACGGTAGATCTCTACAACGACGGCAGCCTGCCGGACATCCCCGAGGACATGCTGCTGGTCGTGGCCGGCGGACCGGGCGAGATCGTGCAGGTGGGCCACCACTCCGAGGCCAACATCCCCATCTACATGGTCGACTTCGGCGTGTGCGTGCTGGGCTGCCTCGAAGAGGAGATCGAGCCCATGCGCTCCGCCGCTCCCCAGGAAGCGGCCGTCGCATGAGCCCCGCGTGCGCGCCGCGGCTGCCGCCGAGGACGGCCCGGGCCGTCCCTCGCCCAGGCACAGGCGCGCACGCCACTGATTGCAGGAGCAGCGCCCCAATGACCTCCCCCGCCGCACAAGCCGCCAACGTCGTCTACCTCGACCACAACGCCACCACGCGGCCGGTGCCTGAGGCGGTGGCGGCGATGGTGCAGGCGCTGCAGGCGAGCTGGGCCAACCCCTCGTCCGCCCACGGCCCCGGCCAGGACGCGCGCCGCGCGCTGGCCGCGGCGCGTGCGCGCGTCGCCGCCTTCCTGGGCTGCGGCGCGGCCGAGCTGGTCTTCACCAGCGGCGCCACCGAGGCCAACCACATGGCCCTGCTGGGCGCGCTGCAGATGAGCGGCCGCGAGCGCATCCTCATGTCCGCCGTGGAGCATCCGGGCTCGCAGGCGCTGGCGCAGCGGCTGCGCGGCCAGGGCGTGAAGGTGGACCTCATTCCCGTGGACGCGCAGGGCCGGCTCAGCCTGGCCGCGGCGCGCTCCCTCATCGCCGACGACGTGGCCGTGGTCAGCGTCATGGGCGCCAACAACGAAACCGGCGTGCTCATGCCCGTGGCCGAGGTCGCGGCGCTCGCGCGCTCGGCCGGCGCGCTCATGCACGTGGACGCCACGCAGCTCGCGGGCAAGGCGCCGCTGTCCTTCGCCGCCAGCGGGGCGGACCTCATGTCGGTCTCCGCGCACAAGCTCGGCGGCCCAAAGGGCGTGGGCGCGCTCATGGTGCGCAAGGGCGTGGCGCTGCCGGCGCTGCTGTCCGGCCGCCAGGAGCGCAACCGCCGCGGCGGCACCGAGAACCTGCCCGGCATCGCCGGCTTCGCCGCGGCCTGCGACCGCGCGGCGGCGACGCTCGCGGCCGACATCCGGCACATGGCGGCGCAACGCGCGCGGCTGGAAGCGGGCCTGGCGGCGGCGCTGCCCGGCGTGCACGTGTATGGCGCCGAGGCCGAGCGCCTGTGCAACACCCTGTGCCTGCGTTTCGGCACGCTGGACGCCGAGCAGGTGCTCATGAAACTGGAGCGCGCGGGCATCGTGGCCTCGTCGGGCGCGGCCTGCAGCGCCGGGGGCACGCAGCCCTCGCACGTGCTGCTGGCCATGGGCGAGAGCCCGCTGCATGCCAAGGCCGCGGTGCGGCTGTCGCTGGGTTTCGACACCACCGCCGCCGACATCGACGCCGCCATCGCCGCGGCCACCCAGGAACTCTTGCCGCTGCTGGCCGATGGGCTGGCGGCGGCGGCCTGACGCGGACGCCGCGGGCGGCCGTTGCGGGCGAACCCAACACAGCAATTTCTTAACCGGTTTTTCCAGGAGCTTTTGATGAAAGTGATGATCCGCAGAGACTCGAAGGGCATCTTGTCGGCCTACGTGCCCAAGAAGGACCTGGAGGAGCCCATCGTCTCGCAGGAGAAGGAAGCGCTGTGGGGCGGCACCGTGACGCTGGCCAACGGCTGGGTGCTGGCGCTGCCGGAGATGGCCGAGGGCACGGGGCTGCCCATCACGGTCGAGGCCAAGCGCCTGTCCGGAGACTGAGCATGGACGCCGCGCTGCTCCAGGAAGCGCTGGGCGTGGCCGAGGCCGCGGACACCGTGCGCCAGGCCGCGGCGGCGCTGCGCGAGCGCTATGCGCCGCTGCGCGTGATCGTGGTGGACGCCATGGACATGCGCCACGAGGCGCCCTCGGCCACCGGCACGCGCCGCGTGCTGTGGCTGGGCGCCAGCGACGGCCACTGCTGGACCGTCACCACCGACCCGGCGCAGGCCGCCGGCTTTTACCTGGCCGACAAGGGGTGAGCGCATGAATGCCGTCGTTGCGCAACAGGATGAAGACTTCGGCTTGTCCGACGAGGAAGAGCTGCTGCTGAGCGACCCCGACATGAGTGAGGTCGAGGTCGAGCTGGTCACGGCCGCGCTGGGCGAGCCCCACCTCTCGGCCGGGCGCATGGTGCAGCACTTCGAGAACTGCTTTGCCCGCTGGGTGGGCCGCAAGCATGCGGTGGCCGTCTCCAGCGGCACCATAGGCGCGTGGCTGGCGCTGCGGGCGCTGGACATCGGCCCGGGCGACGAGGTGATCGCCTCGCCCTACGGCTGGCACCAGGTGGCGCACGCGGTGGAGCTCACGGGCGCGCGGGTGGTGTTTTCCGACATCAACTACTGGTCCGGCTGCCTGGACCCGGTGCGCGCGGCCGACAAGGTCACGCCGGCCACCAAGGCCATCCTCGCGGGCAACACCAACGGCCACCCGGCCGCGTGGGACGAGTTCCGCAAGCTGGCGGATGCGCGCGGCATCAGGCTGGTGGAGGACTCCACCGAGGCGCTGGGCTCGCGCTTCCAGGGCCGCCTGGTGGGCACCTTCGGCGACCTGTCGGTGTTCGACTTCTCGCAGCCCTCGGCGCTGTGCTGCGGCGAGGGCGGCATGGTGGTGACGGACGACGACGTGCTGGCCTCGGAGCTGCGCTACCTGCGCTCGCGCTCCATCAAGGACCGCCGCTCCATCTCCGTCGGTTCGCGCGTGCCGCTGCAGGCGCTCATGAGCGAGCTCACCGCCGCGCTGGGCGCGGGGCAGTTGGCGCGCATCGACCGCATCCTCGAGAAGCGCAAGGCCGTGGAGGCCAACTACCTCGCGGAGATGCAGTCCTTCGAAGGCGTCAAGCCGCCCTACGTGGCGCCGGGCGTGGACGAGGTGCACTGGATGCTGTACGTGGTGCACCTGGGCAAGCGCTTCAGCGGCAGCGCGTGCAACGACATCCTCGAAGACCTGGAAACCGAGCTGATCGAGGCGGTGATGTACTGCATGCCCATGCACCAGCAGTTCCATTACACGCAGCAGGGATGGAAGCGCGGCGACCTGCCGCTGGCCGAGCGCATCGCCGACCGCGCGCTGGCCCTGCCGTTGCACACGCACCTGCTGCCCGGTCACATCAGGTTCATCGTCAAGACCCTGAAGGACTCCTCCATCAACGTGGGGGCGGGGGCGGCGATTTACTAGTGAACACGGCCAAGGCGGCGGGTGTGCACGAATCTTCGCGCATTCGCCGCCTTGGCCGATACGCCGGACGCAGAAGAAATGCCGTCATCCCGGCGAAGGCCGGGATCCACGCGCGCCAAGGCGGCGGCGTGGAGGGTGCCGCTGCGCACCCAAGCCCAACGGGGCAACGCAACAGTGTTCGTGGATCCCGGCCTTCGCCGGGATGACGACGTAGTCACTCACGGCCCGCATTGCGCAGTGCCTTCGGATCTTGCGCATAGGGCCTGAAACCCACATCCCTCGGAGAACCGCCATGACCTACGCCACCGTCCAAGAACTCCCCGCCGCCGTCGCCGAGGGCCTTGCCGCCGGCACCCTGGCGCCCTACCTGGGCCCGGGCATGCTGTCGCTGTGCGAGGGCACCACGCCCCCCGCCGACCCGCTCGCGCTGGTCGCGGTGCTCACGGCCAAGGTGTCGGTGCCGGGCAAGATCAAGAACCGCCTCACCGCCGCGGCGCAGTTCATCGAGAACTTCAAGCACCGCAAGTCGCTGGTGAAGGCCATGGACGAGGCCTATGCCGCGGCCGCCACGCCGTCCGCGCTGCACCAGTGGATCGCCGCGCTGCCCGCGCCGCTGGTGGTGGACGCCTGGTACGACGACACGCTGCGCCAGGCGCTTTGCGCGCGCAGCGACTGGGCCGAGGTGCAGGGCCTGGCGCAAAGCGAGCACTTCGGCACCTGGACGGGCTGGTACGACGCCGCGGGCGCCGCTTGCCCCGACCCGGTGGCCGGCGCCAAGACCATCTACTACAAGCCCTGGGGCGGGCACCTGCCTGCCTCCAACTACCTCGTGTCCGACAGCGACTACGTGGAAGTGCTCACCGAGATCGACATCCAGACGCCCATTCCCGCCGAGGTGCAGCAGCGCCGCGCGTCGCTGGGCTTCGTGTTCCTGGGTTGCCGTTTCAACGACCAGCTCCCGCGCGCCTTCGCCCGCCAGATCATGAAGCGCTCCCAGGGCCCGCACTACGCGGTGATGGCCGAGGAGCCCACGCGCATGGAGGCGCGCTTCTTCGAGGAGCAGGGCATCACCCGCATCGCGCTGCCGCTGGCGGCGGTGGCTGCCGCGCTGGTGGGCAAGGCCACGGCCGCGGCCTGAGGGGAGCCGGCCATGCTGGACGTCGCGGTCGTTGGCGGCGGTTTGTGCGGGCTGGCGCTGGCGCACAGCCTGCAGGCCCGCAAGCTGGATTGGGCCCTGTTCGAGGCGCGGCCACGCCTGGGCGGGCGCGTGCTGACGGTGGCCTCCTCGCGCGGGCTGCCGCTGGACCTGGGCCCAACGTGGTTCTGGCCGGCCACGCAGCCCTCGGTGGCGCGGCTGGTGGCCGACCTGGGCCTGGCCACCGTGGCGCAGGCCGACGACGGCCACGTGCTGCTGCTGGACGACCCCAACCGCGCGCCGCGCCTAGCGGCCTTCGACCCGCGCACGGGCTCGCCCGCACCGCAGGGCACGCCCGCGCAGCCGGATGCGCTGCACGCGGGCGCACGGCGCCTGGCCGGCGGCATGGGCGCCCTCGTCGCCGCGCTGCAGCAGCGGCTGGAGCCGGCGCGCCTTCACCTGGAACACGCCCTGGAGGCGGTGACGGACTTCGGCACCCACGTCGAGCTGGAGCTGCGCCAGGGCGAGGCGCTGGTCAAGGTGCAGGCCCGCCGCGTGGTGCTGGCGCTGCCGCCGCGCCTCGTGGCGGCCTCGGTGTTCTTCGAGCCCGCGCTGCCGGCCGATCTCACGCAGGTGCTGCAGGCCACGCCCACGTGGATGGCGGCCGCCGCCAAGGCGGTGCTGGCCGTGCCGCGCCCGCTGTGGCGCGAGGAGGGCCACACGGGCAACGCCTGGTCCACGCACGCGCAGGCCGTGCTGGCCGAGACCTTCGATGCCAGCCCGGCTGAGCCCGCGGCCGCGGGCGCGGCGCTGGCGGGCTTCGTGGCGCTGGACCCCGACCAGCGCCGCCACTTCGAGCGCAGCCTGCCGCTGCTGGTGGAAAGCCAGGTGGCCATGCTGTTCGGCCCGCAGGCGGTGGAGCAGGGCGAGGTGCACTTGCAGGACTGGGCACAGGAGCCCTGCACCTGCGCCGCGGCCGACCTGGCCGACGGCGCCACGGGCGGGCATCCGGCCTACGGGCATGCGCAACTGCAGGACGCCCACTGGACGGGCCGGCTGTGGTTCGCGGGCAGCGAGAGCGCGCGCAGCGGCGGCGGCTACCTGGAAGGGGCGCTGGTGGCCGCGGCACGGGTGCGGCGCCAGTTGGACGAGGCGGCGGCCGCGGACGCGAACGAAAACGCCCTGCAGCGCTTCGACCTCTGGATGCGCCAGCAGCGCGAGGACGCGCTGCAGCGCTACCGCCACCAGGTGCACGCCGCGCTGTCGCAGCAGCGCGACGCGCAGCTCACGCAGCAGGCGCTGCTGGGCGCGATGGAGTCGCTGTACGCCGACGCGCTCACCGAGCTGCGCCGGCTCCCGCTGGCCACCGCCGCGCTGCCGGTGGAGCAGGGCCGGCACGCGCTCACGCCGCGGGTGCTTCAACCCTTCCTTGGCCTGGCCGACGAGCTGCTGGAGGAGGCCGTGCGCTTCAACCGCACCTCGTGCGCGCTGTCCAACTTTCCCTTCGAGCACAAGCCGGACGCGCAGTACGTCAAGACCATTCGCCGCGACCTCGCCGCGGCCTGGCAGGACTTCGCGCTGCAGGTCAACGAGCAGTTGCGTGGCAAGGCGGCCTGAGCCCGCCCGCGACACGAGCCGACGAACATGAAACTGGAACTCGACTGGAGCGCCTACGACGCCTATGGGCAGGGCGATGCCTATGCGGCCATCCCGGCCACGGGCGACGGATTCGGCAAGGCCGCGGCGCTGTGCATAGGTAGCCGCCAGTGCCAGAAGAAGGCGGCCGACAAGGGCGTGATGTGCCCCAGCTTCCGCCTCACCGGCGAGGATTTGCACAGCACCCGCGGGCGGGCGGCGATGCTGCGGGATGCGCTGGACGGGAAGCTGGGCGAAGACGCCCTTGCGCGGCCCGCCATCGCCGAGGCCATGGACCTGTGCGTGGCCTGCAAGGGCTGCAAGCGCGAGTGCCCCAACGGCGTGGACATGGCCGCGCTGCGCGCGGAGACGCTGGCGCAGCGCTGGCGCCGGCAGCGCCCGCCGGTGCGCGCGCGCTTCTTTGCCCAACTGCCGCGCTGGCTGCCGCACCTGCGCAAGGTGCGGGCGCTGCTGGCGCTGCGCGACAAGTTGCCGGGGGCGGCGCTGGTGAGCGAGCGGCTGCTGGGCCTGTCGGCGCGGCGGCGGCTGCCGCAGCCCCCGGCGCGCAGCTTCATGCAGCAGTTGCCGCAGCGCCCGGAGCCGGCCGAGCCGGTGCGCGAGGTGGTGCTGCTGGTGGACTGCTTCTCGAACCACCTGGAGCCCAACGTGGCGCGCGCCGCGCTGGACGTGCTGCACGCCGCGCGCTACCGCGTGCACCTGCTGCGCGCCACGGACGGCAGCGGCGACCTGTGCTGCGGCCGCGCGGCCTGGTCGGCCGGGCTGGTGGACGAGGCGCGCGCGCATGCGGGCCGGCTGCTGGCGGCGCTCGCGCCGCACCTGGCGGCGGGGCGGCCGGTGATCGGCCTGGAGCCCTCGTGCCTGAGCATGCTGCGCGACGAGGTGGGCATGCTTGGGCTGGAGGCCCAAGCCGTGCAGGCGCTGATGAAGCAGGCGCTGATGCTGGAGGAGTTCCTGGCCCGCGAGCTGGACGCCAAGCGCCTGGTGCTGCCGGTGGTGCCCCTGTCCGGCGTGGTGGCCACGCGCGTGCACGTGCACGGCCACTGCCACCAGAAGGCGCACGGCACGCTCAAGGCGCTGCGCAAGCTGCTGGGCAAGTTGCCGGGGCTGCAGGTGGAGTGGATCGAATCAAGCTGCTGCGGCATGGCGGGCAGTTTTGGCTACGAGGCCGAGCACTACGGCCACTCCATGGCGATGGCCGAGCTGTCGCTGCTGCCCGCGGTGCGCGCCGCGGCGGCGGACGACCTGATCTTGGCCAGCGGGACGAGCTGCCGGCAGCAGATACGCGACGGCGCCGGCAGGGAGTCGCTGCACCTGGCCGAGCTGCTGCAGGCGGCGCTGGCGGTGACGCCGGGGGTTTTGAATGCGGCTGGTGCTGGTGCAGGGGCGCTGGCCGAAAGCTGATGGACCTCGCGCCCTACTTCGTCATCCCCGCGCAGGCGGGGATCCAGGCGGTCCCACGCCGGATCGCAAGCGGCGATGCCGGCGCGACGGGGACAGCGTGCCGGCGGTTCGAAGGCGCCGCCTTGGCATTCGTGGATGCCCGCTTTCGCGGGCATGACGGGTTGGAAGGCAAGGCGCCTCGGCTGCCGGGATGCCGGCGCAGTTCCCACACCTCCGCTTCCCGCCGGCCTGGGGGCCGCCTGGATTCCCGCCTGCGCGGGAATGACGAAGTAGAGGGCGCGGCGTCTCGGCTCACGGGTTGCGGCAGCCGGCCGCCGCGTCCCCGCCAGCCCGACTTCCGCCCAGCCTGATCCCCGCCCACCGCCTCCAGGAGCCCCGCATGAAACTGCAACTCGACCGCCCCCACGCCCTGGCCCTGGCCGAGGCGCATCCGGAGCTGGGCTGGCTGCACGGCCAGTTGCGCTTTGGCCACCGCATCGAGGTCGCTTCCACGGCCATGCCGGTGGCGGCGCTGGAGTCGCTGGCGCAGCTGTACGAGGACGCCGGCGCCGCCCTGGCCGGGCGCGCGGCGCAACTGCGCGCCCTCGTGGCCGCGCTGCGCTCGGACGAGCCCCGCTTCAAGCCCGGCGACGAGCTCGAAGCCCTGCTGCCCGCCCTGGTGCGCCACCTCGCCCGCGATGCTTCAACCACCGGCGCGCGCGGCTGGCTGTTCGCGGCCAACGCCCTGGGCAAGCCGCTGGCGTGGCTGGTGACGCGGCTGGACTTCATCCCGGGCTCGCAGGAGGAAAACGCCAAGCTGGTGGTGGAGCTCAAGGCGCACGCGCGCGCGGGCGTCATCACGCAGACGCTGCGCCTGGCCGAGGCCGACCTGCGCGCCGCGCCCCCACAGGGGCTCACCATCGCCGCGCTGCTGGCGGCCAAGGGCTTTATTCGCGAAACGCCCCCGCTGCTGGCCGCCTACGACGCCACGGCCGAGCGCTACTTCGAGTGGCGCGGGCGCTACGGCGCGCAGTTCTCGGGGCAGGGCCTGGGCTTCCACGCCGAAGACCCTTCGGCCACCCACCGCGACACGGACTGGGCGCGCAAGGACCAGATCGTCCTCAACAGCGGCGGCGGCGCGGCCCGCCTGGTCAACGACGAGGGCGTGCTGCCCCCGCGCGGCGCGCTGCTGGACAGCCCCGGCGACATCCTCGGCCCCTACCTGCGCCGCGCCGCCAAGAGCAGCGACTTCGATTGCGAGGACGAGGTCAAGGCGCTCAAGGAGAGCCTGCCGCCCGGCCTCTTCACCGCGCTGCCGGTGCACGCCTACCTCTTCATGTTCCACCTGGGCCTGCACCAGCACCTGTGGGTGCACGCCGACGATGTGCTGCCCTACGTCTACACGCCCGCGCTCAAGGACAAGCTCGTCCTGCCGCCGGAGCAGACCGAGCTGATCGACATCCTCACGGCCGAGATGGACGTGCTCATGGACGACGTGGTGGCGGGCAAGTCCGGCGGCACCACGGTGCTGTGTGCCGGCCCCGCGGGCGTGGGCAAGACGCTCACGGCCGAGGTCTATGCCGAGGTGATCGGCCGGCCGCTGTACCGCGTGCACTCGGGGCAGTTGGGCCTGTCGGTGGCGGCCATGGAAACGGCGCTCAAGGAGGCGCTCACCCGCGCGCAGCGCTGGGGCGCGGTGATGCTCATCGACGAGGCCGACGTCTACATCCGCAAGCGCAGCGACGACATCGCCGCCAACGCCGTGGTGGGCGTGTTCCTGCGCGTGCTGGAGTACTTCGACGGGCTGCTGTTCCTCACCACCAACCGCATGGACGACATCGACGAGGCCATCCTCTCGCGCTGCATCGCCCTCATCCGCTACCACGCGCCGGACCTCGCGGCGCGCGAGCGCATCTGGGGCGTGATGGCGGCGCAGTTCGGCCTGGCGCTGCAGGAGGGCGTGTGCGCGCAGCTCGCCGCCACCTACCCGCAGGCCACGGGGCGCGACATCAAGGGCCTGGCCAAGCTGGTGGCCAAGACCTGCCGTCACCTGAACCTCCAACCCACGCTGGACGTGTTCGCCCGCTGCGCCATGTTCCGCGCCCTGGACCCGGCCGCGCCGGCCCATGGCTGAGCCCTCCCTGAACCCCTTACGCGCCCCGCGCCTGACCCATGTACCACCGCTCGCTCTACGACATCGTGATGGACACCGGACGCTCCATCCAGGAGCTCACGCGCGAGATGCAGGGTGAGGAGGAGCTGTTCGCCAGCACGCTGACGCTGCGCGCGGTGGAGGCGCAGCTTTTGATCATGGCCCACACCCTGGGCAACATGACCCCGGCGCTGCACAGCCGGCTCATGGAGGTGGACTGGATCGGCTGGGCCACCCTGCACGACAAGCTGCGCCGCGGTATTCAGCCCCGGCGCGAGGAAATCTGGTATGCCGTCAGCGCCCTGGTGCCCCAGTCCATGACGCTGCTGTCCGAACTGCGCCGCAAGCAGCCGGTGTGGTTCGAAATCAATTACTGAAAGGGAATTTCCCGTGAGCGCCACCCTGGAAACCACGCCGCTGTCCGACCTGGAATACCGGCAAATCACCAGCGCCATACTCTCCAATATCGAGACAACGCTGGACCGCTGGCTGGAGGAAATCGACCTGGACGTCGATACCCGCCGCAGCGGCGGCCTGCTGGAATTGGTGTTCCCCAACCGCACGCACATCGTGATCAATACCCAGCCGCCGCTGCAGGAATTGTGGATGGCGGCCAAGAGCGGCGGTTTTCACTACCGCTGCGTGCAGGGCCGCTGGCTGGACCGCGAGGGCAAGGAGTTTTATGAGGCCCTGTCCGAATGCGCCAGCGAGCAGGCGGGCAAAACGCTGAAATTCACGCCGCCGAATTGACGGTACCGGCAAATATTTGAGTTTTCGCGCCATGGCCATCATTCAACCCAGCACCCTGGTGATCGCGGAAATGATCACCCACGATTTCATCTGGCACGGCGCGGGCGCCACCTGCGACGAGGCGCGCGAGGCGCTGCTGTCGGCTTGGGCGCGGCACCGCGGCGAGGTGACGGCCCAATTCCCGCAACTGGAAGCGACGCTGCCGCCAGCCGGGAAAATGCAATCCCACTTCAAGATCACTTACCGCGAATACGAGCGGGGCGGCGGGTATCGCGGCGACGATCGCCTGGTTTGAAAGCCGTGGGCGCCGGCCTGTGCCGCGGCCCACGGCACAGGGGTGCGGCGCGGCCGGCTTACTTGCTCGTCAGTTGTTCCCGCAGCCCGTCAAACCCGGCCTTGTAGATGCCGGCAACGATGTCCTTGGCCTTGGCGTCGTCCACCGCCTCGGAGCGCACGGCGTCGAAATCGCTTTTCCAGGTGATGCGGCTGCCCTTGCCGGCGGCCTGCACGCTCAGCGTGGACACATAGTGGGCCACGGGCAGCGGAGATTCCACGATCTCATAGCGCATGCGGTGCGCACCGGCATCCAGCGCCTGCAGTTTCTCGACGATGACGGCGCCGTCCCGGGTGGTGACTTTGCGCACCGCGCCTTTCTTGTTGTCCTGGCCGGCCGTCAACTGGGTTTGGGCCACGACGGGGTGCCAGGCCAGGCTGGAGAATGTCCCAATCGCCTGCCAAACCACGGCGGGCGGCGCGTCCAGGGTCGTGGTTTCTTCGACATGCAAGGCACCGGCCGCCGAGGCGGTGCCCGCCAGCAGGCCCAGGCCCCAGGCGCAAGCCAGGCCGAAGATATTCATGCGGTATTTCATGCGCGTGTCTCCCGTGTCGTGTGACATGACGGGCGGATTCTAGGAAGCGGTTCTCCACAAAAGCCCGGCCCGACCGGCCGCGGGTAAATGACTCCCCAGGGCGCGGGCAAATTGCCCGCCACCGGTGCGTTCAAGCCCAAACCAGGCCGCAGCTTTTAATTCGCCGGCCTTGCGCAAATTCATTTTCTGGGCCAGAGGCGCGGACACGGCCGCGCGGCGCCAGGCTTGGGCCGCCGCAGCGCTGCGCCTCAGGCCCTTTGCGGCCGCAACGCCCGCGCACCCGCCAGCGCCAGCAGCAGGGAAAAGACCACCACCGTGGCCAGCCCTGCCGTGAGCGAGAGGTGCTGGGCGATGAAGCCGATCACCGGCGGCCCGGCCATGAAGCCCAGGTAGCCCATGGAGGACACCGCCGCGATGCCGTTGGCCGCCGGCACGCCCGGCAACCGCGACGCGGCGGCAAACAGCACCGGGATGACGTTGGCCAGCCCTAAACCCACCAGCGCGAAGCACGCCAGCGCCAGCGCCGGGTGGCGCCCAAGCAGCGCCACGGCCATGCCGGCGGCCGCCAGCAGCGCGCTGGCGGTCATGAGACTGTGCGCGGGCCAGCGCGCGCGGGCCCAGTCGCCACCGAGCCGCGCCAGCCCCATGGCCACGGAGAAGCTGGCGTAGGCCAGCGCCGCCAGCGCGGGCGCGCTGCCGAGCTCGCGCTGCATGTAGAGCACGCTCCAGTCGTACATGGCGCCCTCGGCCACCAGGCCGATCGCGGCCAGCGCGCCCAGGGCCCACAGCACGCCGCGCCCGCGCGCGCCAAAGCTGCGGCTGTCGGCCGCGGCGTGGGCGTCCGGCGGCGTCACGGGCAGCGTTGGGCGGGTGGCCCACCACAGGGCCAGCAGCGCGGCTGTGCCGGTAGCGGCCAGGTGCAGGGCGGGCTCGGCCTGCAGCCGCAGCAGCAGGCTGCCGAAAGCGGCGCCGGCCATGCCGCCGAAGCTGAAGAGGGCGTGGAAGCGGCTCATCAGCCGCTGGCCGCTGGCGTGCTCCAGCGCCGAGCCGCCGGCGTTCATGGCCACGTCGTAGACGCTGCCGGCCGCGCCGAACACCATCATGGTGGCCAGCAGCAAGGGCCAGGCGTGGCTGGCCAGCAGCAGCGTGAGCGACAGCGCCGCCACCACGCCCGTGAGCAGCGCTACGCGCTGCGGCCCCCAGCGGCCCACCCAGCGCCCGGCAAAGGCCAGCCCGCCCAGGGCGCCCACGCCGGCGGCCAGCATGGTCAGCGCCAGCGTCTGCTCGTCGAGGGCGTAGTGCGCGCGCACCGTGGGCACGTGCACGCCCCAGGTGGCGAAAAGAAAACCGCTGACGAAGAACTGCAGGCGCACGGCCCACACGGGCCGATCAAGAGACAAGGGCATGGGGAAGACGAGACGCGGAACGTGGGAAGGGCAGGCGGGCAGCGGCGCGGCGCCATGCCGGCGCGAGGCCCACCGGGGGCAAGTGTCGCGCCCGGCACGCGGCGGCACCGGGGGCCGCGGCGTCCTTATGCCTTCCTGATGCGGCCGCTGCTACGGTGCGCACCATGGACACAGAGCATCACTTCCCGTGGCACGCCTTGCGCCGGCTGCCGGCCGCCGCGGTGTGGGCGGCGGCTTGGGCCGCCATGCTGGCGCTGGACGGCCGGGTGGACTTGGCCAACCTGGCGATGCTGCCGGTGCTGGCCTCGGCGCTGGCCACGCTGTGGCTGCCCATCGCGCCCTCGCTGCTGCTGACGCTGGCGTCGGTGCTGGCCTTCAACTGGGCCTTCGTCCCGCCGCGCCACGACTTCACGGTGGACCTGCGCCAGGACGCGCTGCTGTTGGGCGCCATGCTGCTGGTCAGCGCCCTGGTGGCGGGGCTGGTGGCGCGCCAGCGCCGGCTGGCCGACAGCGCCCGCCACCACGCCGCGCAGGCCGAGCAGTTGCGCCGCTTCGCCGAGGCGCTGCGCGACGCCGAGGCGCCCGCGCAGCAGGGCGCGCTGCTGCGCCAGGCCCTGCAGCAGCTCTGGGGCGCCGAGCCCGCGCTGCTGCTGCTGCAGGACGCGCTGCCGGACAGCGACGACCCGCAGGCCGTGCTGAACCTGGGCACGGCCGACGCCGACGCGCGGGCCGGCCTGTGGCAATGCCTGCGCCAGGCGCGCGCCTTCGGCCCCGGCACGGGCGCGCACGGCGAGCTGCGGCAGTGGTATTTGCCGCTGCGCGGGCGGCAGGCGGCCTTTGGCGCCGCGGTGCTGGCGCTGGACGCGCTGCCGCCCGCCACGCACGAAGTGGAGGCGCTGCGCCGCCAGGCGCAGGCGCTGTGCGACCAGGCGGGGCTGTCGCTGCAGCGGCTGCAGGCGCAGCGCGCGGCCGAGCGAGCGCGCGAGCAGGCGCAGGCGCAAGGGGTGCGCAACGCGCTGCTGGCGGCCATCTCGCACGACTACCGCACGCCGCTGGCGGCCATCCTGGGCGCGGCCACGTCGCTGCTGGAGCAGGGCGAGCGGCTGACGCCAGCGCAGCGCGGGCGGCTGGCGCGCAGCATCGTGGACGAGACCACGATGCTCAGCCGCCTCACCGACAACACGCTGCAACTGGCGCGGCTGGACGCGCCGGGCGTGCAGTTGCGGCTGGACTGGGAATCGGCCGAGGAGATCGTGGGTGCGGTGCTGCGCCGCGTGCGCCCGCACGACCCGGGCCGGCGCGTGCGCGCCTGGCTGGCGCCGGGGCTGCCGCTGCTGCGCTGCGACGCGCTGCTGCTGGCCCAACTGCTGGAGAACCTGGTGGACAACGCGCTGAAGTACAGCGAGGCGCCGGCGCCGGTGGAGCTGGCCGTGCAGCCGCGCCCGGGCCACGTGGTGCTGGCCGTGCGCGACCGCGGCCCCGGCGTGGCGCCGGGCTGGCGCGAGAAGGTGTTCGAGGTGTTCCAGCGCGGCGAGCCG
>NZ_JAXOJX010000108.1:0-18964 GCF_034427735.1 Azohydromonas lata | reverse complement strand
TCCCGCCCCTGCGCTTCAAGCGCCTCTTGAAAATCACCCCCGGCTAATCGCCACGGCCTGCAACTGGAAGGGCACCGCGGCCGTACGCTCCGGCAAGGCTTCCTCGGGTTCACCGGCGCGGCCGAACAGCAGCCAGGCATGCAGCAGCGTCACGCCTGCCACCGTGAGCAGCAGCGCGACCCGGCGTCGGCGCGGCGCCGACAATGGCAGGTTCCGCAACGGTGACAAGGGCTATGAAACTGGCGACTTACAAGGACGGTTCGCGCGACGGACAGCTCGTCGTGGTGTCGCGCGACCTCACACGCGCGCATTTTGCGACCGGCATCGCCACCCGGCTGCAGCAGGTGCTCGACGACTGGAACTACATGGCGCCGCAACTGCAGCAGCTCTACGAGGCGCTCAACCGCGGCCAGGTGCGCCACGCCTTCGATTTCGACCCGCGCCTGTGCGCCGCCCCGCTGCCCCGCGCTTTTCAACTGGCCTGGGCCACGCGGCCGTCGCCAGTGCGGCCTGAAGCCGAGCCGGACGCCCCCGCCCCGCTGCGCCTGGAGCTGTGCGCGGGCGACGCGCTGCTGGGCCCACGCGACGTGGCCGAGTTCGCCAGCGACGGCTGGGACTTGGACGCCGAAGCCGGCATCGCCGTGGTCACGGGCGACATCGCCGCCGGCACCCCGGCGCTGGAAGCGCTGGAGGGCGTGCGGCTGCTCACGCTCATGAGCCGCTGGCGGCTGCGCGCGCTGGACGCGTCGGACGCTGGCTTCAGCCCGCCACCGGCCCTGGGCCCAGTCGCGGTGACGCCGGACGAGCTGGGCACGGCCTGGGAAGCCGGGCGGCTGCGCGCCGACTTGCAGCTCACCTGGAACCAGCGCCGCCTGGCACGGTGCAACGCCGCCGAGGCCCTGCCCTGGCACTTCGGCCAGGCACTGGCGCGGCTGGCGCACACGCGCATGCTGCAGGCCGGCAGCGTGGTGGGCTGCGCGGCACAGGCCGAGGTGGCGGGCGCGAGCTTCAGCGTGCAGACGCTGCGCGCGCACGAGCCGGCCTCCGGCGACGCCCCCACCGGCGGCTGGCTGCGCCACGGCGACCGGCTGCGGCTGGAGCTGCTGGACGCGCGCGGGCAGGCGCCGCTGGGCGCCATCGAGCAGGCCGTGGCGATTAGCCGGGGGTGATTTTCAAGAGGCGCTTGAAGCGCAGGGGCGGGATTGCGCTGTTCCACAAGGGAATCCGCCCTGCACCAACGCCGGCCCTGCGTGATGCCGATCGAATCGAAGCCCACATCCCGGCATTCGTGGATGCCCGCTTTCGCGGGCATGACGGCGTAGAGGCCGGAGCGTCTTGACTGGCGGGAGGCCGGGTCCCGCCGGCGTTTCCCGGACGGCCGGGCTCCCGCGCAGCGCCGGCCAAAACATTGGACGATGCGCACTTGCCTTCGCTGCCCTCAACGCCACCTCCAGCGCCATGTCCGATTTCCCCCGCTCCCTGAAATTCGCCACCGTCTGGCTGCTCCTGGGCGCGGTGCTGTTCCTGGGCGTGCAGTGGTGGCAGAACCAGCAGCAGCGCACGCGCTTCACGCAGCAGGAGGGCGTGGTGGAGCTGCGCCGCGGGCCGGACGGGCACTACCACTGGCCCGGGCGCATAGGCAACCAGCCGGTGGATTTCCTGGTGGACACCGGCGCCACCAGCAGCGCGCTGCCGCTGGCGCTGGCGCGGCGGCTGGAGCTCGACGAGGTCGGCCGCGTGCGCACGCAGACGGCCGGCGGCGAGGTCATGGGCACGGTGGTGCTGGCCGACGTGGCGCTGGACGGCGGCGTGCAGGTGCAGCGCCTGCGCATGGCCGCCCTGCCGGGGCTGGGCGACCGCCCGCTGCTGGGCATGGACGTGCTGGGCCGGCTGCACTGGCAGCAGCGCCAAGGGGTGCTGCGCATCGAGCTGCAGGGGCGCTGACGGCGCCGCGGCCACGGCCCGCCCCGCGTTGCCTGCGCCACCTTCCTGCTGCGCGATCCGTCATGCCCGGCAGGCACAATCGCCGGTTCGTCGTGGGAGACAAAGACATGGCTGAACAGCCCGATTTTTCCAAGCTCGTTCCGGGATTCGATTTCCTGCAGAAGCTCGTGGGCAGCGCCGGCGCGGCCATGCCGTCCATGGGCCAGTGGGTGGCGCCCACGCTCAACCCCGAGGAGCTGGAAAAGCGCATCAACGAGCTGCGCGCCGTGCAGTTCTGGCTGGAGCAGAACGCCCGCATGCTCGGCGCCACCATCCAGGCCCTGGAAGTGCAGCGCATGACGCTGACCACGCTCAAGACCATGAACGTGCAAATGGGCGACCTGCGCGACGCGCTCACCATCCGCCCCGCCGCCCCCACACCCACCCCCGCGCCGACGCCCACGCCCACGCCCGCCCCCACCGCGGCGCCCAAGGCCGCCGCCGCGGACGGAGCCGCCAAGCCCGCCGCGGGCGTGGTGGACCCGATGCAGTGGTGGACGGCGCTCACGCAGCAGTTCGGCCAGCTCGCCGCCCATGCGCTGCAGGAGGGCGCAGCCGCCGCCGACGCCGCCCGCACCACGCTGGCCAACTCCATGGCCCAGGCCGCGGCCAATGCCAGCGCCGCCGCCGGCACCTCGGCCACGCCAGCCGGCGCAGCCGGCAAGCCCGCCGCCGGTGCGGCCGACACCCCCGAGGCCGCCGACACCCCGGCCACCGCCGCGGCCAAGGCTGCGCGCAAGCGCCCGGCCGCCAAGTGATCCTGCCTGGGCGGCTGCACGGCCCGGGCGCGTTGGGCGCCCGGCTTGCCCGCTGGGCCGCACCGGATCGGCCGTCGTGCCGCGCCGCCGCGTGACAGCGCCGACGGCGCGCCCCCACACTGCACCATGGACACCTTCCTGCACGCCCACGCCACGCACCCCGACTGGCGCTACGCCCTGGAGCTTGCCAACGCGCAGCTGCGCGCGCAGCGGGCGGCGCACCCCAAGGGTCACGGTCCCAACCTGGGCTTCGTCTACTTCAGCGACATCTACGCGCCGCAGGCCGAGGAGCTGCTGCAGGCGCTGCGCCACGACTGGCCCGGCCTGTCCTGGGTGGGCGCCTCCGGCGTGGGCATCAGCGGCAGCGGGGTGGAGTATTTCGACGAGCCCGCGCTGGTGCTCATGCTGGCGCGGCTGCCCGCGGGCAGCTTCCAGGTCTTCTCGGGCACCCGGCCGCTTGGGCTGGACGCGCACACCGCGCTGGTCCACGCCGACCCCTCCACGCCGGACCTGGCCGAGCTGATCGCCGAGATGAGCGAGCGCACGGCGGCCGGCTACCTCTTCGGCGGCCTGGCCTCGGCGCGCGGGCAGTCGCTGCAGATCGCCGACGGCGTGTTCCGCGGCGGGCTCTCCGGCGTGGCCTTCACGTCCGAAGTCGGCCTGATCTCGCGCGTCACCCAGGGCTGCACGCCCGTGGGCCCGGTGCGGCGCGTGACCGCGGCCAACGAGCACCTCGTCCTGGAGCTGGACGGCAAGCCCGCGCTGGATGCGCTGCTGGCCGACACGGGCGTGGACCTCTCGCACCCCACCGTGGCGCTGCCGCGGCTGCGCTCCACGCTGGCCGGCGTGAGCGACGCGCGCGAGGACACGCTTTCGCGCGGCGGCCAGTTCGGCGAGAACACCCGCGTGCGCCACCTCATCGGCCTGGAGCCGGGACGGCGTGGCGTGGCGCTGGCCGAGGCCGTGGAGGTGGGCCAGCAGATCGCCTTCTGCCAGCGCGACGCCGTGGCCGCACGGCGCGACCTGGTGCGCATCTGCGCCGAGATCCGCGAGGAGATCGAGGCCGGCATCGAGGCGCCGGCCGCGCCGCCCCCGGGCGGCGGCGCGGAGCTGGCGGCGGCCTCGCGCATCGCGGGGGCGCTCTACATCAGTTGCGCCGGGCGCGGCGGGCCGCATTTCGGCGCGCCCTCGGCGGAGCTGCAGATCGTCCAGCACGCCCTGGGCGACGTGCCGCTGGCCGGCTTCTTCGCCAGCGGCGAGATCGGCCACCACCACCTCTACGGCTACACCGGCGTGCTGACGGTGTTCACGGCGGCGCAGGGCTGAGCGGCCACATGCGTTGCGGTGCGGCCCAGCGAAGGAATGCCGTCATTGCCGCCAAGGCGCGGGGCTGGCCGGGGAAGGCCGTCATGCCCTGTCAGCCCTGTGGCCAGGGCGCCCCGCCCCCCGATCCGTCATGCCCGCGAAAGCGGGCATCCACGCCTGCCGCGGCGCCGGCATGGCAGCGTTGCCCTTGGGCCGTGCGGTTCGAAGGCCCCACCGCGGCGATCGTGGATGCCCGCTTTCGCGGGCATGACGAAGCAGGGAACGCGGCGGCTTGGCTCACGCGATGCGAAGGCCGCTCGGCGCCCTCTGGACGGCAAGGCGCTTTCCCGCGCATGACGCGCACGCTCCACTCGCCCGGCCAAGGCGCCGGGCGCCGCGGCACCCCGCCTGCACCCCATTCCTGAAGGTCCGCCATGGCCCCGCCGCGCATCCCGCCCATCCACTGCCTGCAGAGCTTCGAGGCGCTGGCGCGGCTGCGCAGCGTGACGCTGGCGGCCGAGGAGCTCAGCGTCACGCCCAGCGCGGTGAGCCACCGCATGCGGCAGCTCGAATCGCACCTGGGCGTGCGCCTGTTCGCCCGCGGCGACTTCACCCTGACCGCCGACGGCGCCGCCTACCTCGGCCACGTGCGCCAGGGCCTGCGCGCGCTGCAGCAGCTCCCGGGCAGCGCCGTGCAGCGCACCGGGGCGCCGGTGCGGCTGCGGCTGGCCGTCACGCCCACCTTCTCGCGCGAAATCCTGCTGCCCAAGCTGGCGCTGTTCCGCCATGCCTACCCGGAAGTGGACCTGATCATGCAGGTCGCCATTCCGCTGCTGGACGTCAAGGCCGAGGAGACCGACCTCGAAATCCGCTACGGCACCGGCCCCTACGCCGACGTGGAGCAGGTGTGCGTGCTGCGCGACGAGGTCTGCCCCGTGTGCAGCCCCGAGTACCTCAACGAGGCCGGGCCCTTCGACGGCTTCGACTCGGCCGAGGTCGTCTCGCGCGCGCGGCTCATACGCAGCCCGCTGGAGCCCTGGGGCACGTGGTTTCGCGCCTGCGGCATCGGGCTGCCCGAGCCGCGCAGCGGCGGCACGCAGTTCAACGACATCGGCTTGATGCTGGACGCCGCGGCGGCCGGCTTCGGCGTGGCACTGGCGCGGCTGCGCCTGGCCAAGACCTGGCTGGACAACGGCCGCCTGGTGCGGCTGTCGGCCCGCAGCGTGCACTCGCCCCAGCACCATTTCCTGTGCTGGAAGCCCGGCACGCTGGAGCGCTGGGAGTGCGCGGCCTTCGTGGAATGGGCCAAGGTCTCGCTCGGGTAGGCCCTCCGAGAAAAGTCGCCGGCGTGACAAAGCTGACGCGTGCCTGACCTGTCTTGAAAAACGCTCATGCCGGATATGAAGAATCTTCATTTCCCGGCCGATAGGCGGTCCTACAGTCGCGCCCCCATGGGGTGGCGACTTGTCCGCCGTCAACGCTTTTCGAGAACTCTTCAGGAGACACGCCATGGTCTGGCAACAGGTCTACGACCCATTCGGCAACATGTTCATCTCCACATTGATGGGAGCCATTCCCGTCGTGGTGATGCTGGCCTGCCTGGGCTTCTTCCACATCAAGGCCCACATCGCCGCGGGATTGGGCCTGCTGTCGGCCTTCATCATTGCCGTGTTCGTGTACGGCATGCCGGCCTCCTTGGCGGGCAACGCGGCCTTCCTGGGCGGCCTCACCGGCCTGCTGCCCATCGGCTGGATCGTCCTGAACATCATCTTCCTGCACCAGCTCACCGAGCAGAACGGCAGCTTCAAGGTCCTGCAGGACTCGATTGCCGGCATCACGCAGGACCGCCGGCTGCAACTGCTGCTGATCGCCTTCGCCTTCGGCGCCTTCTTTGAAGGCGCGGCGGGCTTCGGCACGCCGGTGGCCGTGACGGCCGCCATCCTGATCGGCCTGGGCTTCTCGCCGCTGGCCGCTTCCGGCCTCTCGCTGATCGCCAACACCGCCCCGGTGGCCTACGGCGCGCTGGGCACGCCGGTGATCACGCTGGCGCAGGTGCACGGCTACGACCTGCATGCCGTGTCGTCCATGATCGGCCGCCAGCTGCCCTTCTTCTCGCTGCTGGTGCCCTTCTGGCTGATCTGGGCCTTCGCCGGTCGCAAGGCCATGATGGAAATCTGGCCCGCCATCCTGGTGACGGGCGCGAGCTTCGCGCTGTCGCAGTTCGTGGTGTCCAACTACATCGGCGTGGAGCTGGTGGACGTGATCGCCGCCATCGTCTCCATGGTGGCGCTGGTGAGCTTCCTGCGCGTGTGGCAGCCCAAGAAGATCTGGACCTCCGTGTCGCTCAAGGGCCATGACAAGGATGGCGGCGAGGCCAAGGCGCCCATGCCCGTGGTCAAGCACCCCATCGGCGACGTGATCCGCGCCTGGACGCCCTGGGCCATCCTGACCATCTTCGTGTTCATCTGGGGCCTGCCGGAAGTCAAGAAGTACTTCAACGGCATCTACGCGCCCAAGTTCCCGATCGAGGGCCTGCACAACCTGGTGGAGAAGGTGCCGCCGGTCGTCCCGACGCCCCACAAGGAAGCCGCGATCTACACGCTGAACCTGCTGTCGGCCACCGGCACGGGCATCCTGCTGGCGGCCATCGTGGGCGGCCTGATCATGAAGTACAGCCCCGTGGCGCTGGTGAAGTCCTTCTTCCGCACCATCTGGCTGGTCCGCTACTCGCTGCTGACCATCGTGCTGATGTTGGCCCTGGGCACGCTCACGCGCTTCTCCGGCACCGACACCACGCTGGGCCTGGCCTTCGCCAACACCGGCTGGATGTACCCCTTCTTCGGCACGCTGATGGGCTGGCTGGGCGTGGCGCTGACGGGCTCGGACACCGCCTCCAACGTGCTCTTCGGCGGCATGCAGAAGGTGGCGGCCGAGCAGCTGGGCCTGTCGGCCAACCTGATGGGCGCGGCCAACAGCTCCGGCGGCGTCATGGGCAAGATGATCGACGCACAATCCATCGTCGTTGCCTCCACCGCCACGCGCTGGTTCAACCACGAGGGCGACATCCTGCGCTACGTCTTCTTCCACTCGGTGGCCCTGGCCTGCCTGGTGGGCATCTTCGTGACGATGCAGGCCTACGTCTGGCCCTTCACGCTGATGGTGGTCAAGTAATCACCTGACGCTTGCAGACCGGCCCCAAGGGGCCGGTTTTTCATTCAGCCCCCCGCTTGCAATCCATTACAGGAGGCCGTCCATGAACGCTTCCCAAGACCTGCCGTCCGCAGCCGAGCGCGCCCAACGCCGCGCGCAGGTGGTGGCCGCGCTGCAGGCCGCCGTCCCGGCGCACGCGCTGCTGTGGCGCGACGAAGAAACCACGCCCTACGAGTGCGACGGCCTCACCGCCTACCGGCAGTCGCCGCTGGTGGTGGCGCTGCCCGAGACCGAGGAACAGGTCGCGGCCGTGCTGCGCGCGTGCCACCAGCTCAACGTGCCGGTGGTCGCGCGCGGCGCGGGCACGGGCCTGTCGGGCGGCGCCATGCCGCACGCCCTGGGCGTGACGCTGTCGCTGGCCAAGTTCAACAAGATCCTCAAGGTCGATCCGGTCAGCCGCACCGCCGTCGTGCAGTGCGGCGTGCGCAACCTCGCCATCAGCGAGGCCGCCGCGCCCTACGGCCTCTACTACGCCCCCGACCCCAGCAGCCAGATCGCCTGCACCATCGGCGGCAACGTCGCCGAGAACTCCGGCGGCGTGCACTGCCTGAAGTACGGGCTGACGGTGCACAACGTGCTCAAGGTGCGCGGCTTCACGGTGGAAGGCGAGGCGGTGGAGTTCGGCTCCGACGCGCTGGACGCCGCCGGGCTGGACCTGCTCACGGTGCTGGTGGGCAGCGAAGGCATGCTGGCCGTGGTGACCGAGGTGACGGTCAAGCTGGTCCCGAAGCCGCAACTGGCGCGCTGCATCATGGCCAGCTTCGACGACATGCGCAAAGCCGGCGACGCCGTGGCCAGCATCATCGCCGCGGGCATCATCCCCGCCGGGCTGGAAATGATGGACAAGCCCATGACGGCGGCGGTCGAAGACTTCGTCCACGCCGGCTACGACCTCACGGCCGAAGCCATCCTGCTGTGCGAGAGCGACGGCACGCCGGAAGAGGTCGAGGAGGAAATCGGCCGCATGGTGGCGGTGCTCGAAGGCTGCGGCGCCATCGGCATCACCGTCAGCCGCGACGAGGCGCAGCGTTTGAAATTCTGGAGCGGGCGCAAGAACGCCTTCCCGGCCTCGGGGCGCATCAGCCCCGACTACATGTGCATGGACTCGACCATCCCGCGCAAGCGCCTGGCCGACATCCTGCTGGCCATCCAGGAGATGGAAAAGAAGTACCAGCTGCGCTGCGCCAACGTGTTCCATGCGGGCGACGGCAACCTGCACCCGCTCATCCTGTTCGATGCCAACGACCCCGACGAGCTGCACCGCTGCGAGCAGTTCGGCGCCGACATCCTGGAGACCAGCGTCGCCATGGGCGGCACGGTGACGGGCGAGCACGGCGTGGGCGTGGAAAAGCTCAACTCCATGTGCGTGCAGTTCAGCCCGGCCGAGCTGGAGCAGATGCTGGCGCTGAAGTCCGCCTTCGACCCCGCCGGCACGCTCAACCCCGGCAAGGCCGTGCCCAGCAAGCACCGCTGTGCCGAATACGGAAAGATGCATGTGCGCAAGGGCCTGCTGCCCTTCCCCGAGCTGGAGCGCTTCTGACATGAACGCATTCAACAACCCCGGGGCGCAGGACCCCGTGCTGGCGCGCCTGATTGACCAGGTGATGACCGCCCGCGCCGCCCAGGGCGCTTTCGAGATCCGCGGCCACGGCAGCAAGCGCTTCTATGGCGAGCTGCCGCGCGGCGAGGTGCTGGACACGCGGGTGCTCACGGGCATCAGCAGCTACGAGCCCACCGAGCTGGTCGTGACCGTGCGCGCCGGCACGCCGCTGCAGGAGCTGGAAGCCGCGCTGGCGGCGCAAGGCCAGTACCTGGCCTTCGAGCCGCCGCGCTTCCAGGGCGAGGGCGGCACCGGCACCGTGGGCGGCATGGTCGCCGCGGGCCTGGCCGGCCCCTCGCGCGCGGCCGTGGGCAGCGTGCGCGACTACGTGCTGGGCGCCACCATGCTCACCGGCAAGGGCGAAGTGGTGAGCTTCGGCGGCCAGGTGATGAAGAACGTGGCGGGCTACGACGTGGCGCGCATGCTGGCCGGCTCCATGGGCTTCCTGGGCCTGATCTGCGAGGTGAGCCTCAAGGTGCTGCCCATGCCCGTGGCCACGCGCACTCTGCGCTTTGCCGTGGACCAGGCGCAGGCGCTGAAGCGGCTGAACGCCTGGGGCGGCCAGCCGCTGCCCGTGAACGCCAGCGCCTGGTGGAACAACACGCTGGTGGTGCGCCTGTCCGGCGCGCGCGCCGCGGTGGACGCCGCCACGGCCGGCCTGGGCGGCGAGGTGCTGGACGACGCGGCGGCGGCCGCCTTCTGGCTGGGCCTGCGCGACCAGCGCGACGACTTCTTCCAGCTCGCCCACACGGCGGTGCTGCAGGGCGGCGGCCGGGCGCTGTGGCGCCTGTCGGTGCCGCAAGTGGCCGCGCCGCTGGACGAGCTGGGCGGCAACCAACTCGTCGAGTGGGGTGGCGCGCAGCGCTGGCTGCTCACCGAGACTCCGGCCGCGCAGGTGCGCGACGCCGCGCGCCGCGCCGGCGGCCACGCCGTGCTGTTCGCGGCGCAGGACAAGTCCGCGGGCGTGCTGGCCCCGCTGTCGGCGCCGCTGGCGCGCATCCACAAGCAGCTCAAAACCGCATTCGACCCGGACCGGGTGTTCAACCCCGGCCGCCTCTACGCGGATCTCTGAATCCGAGACTCCCCGATGCAAACCAATCTCGCTCCCGAGTTCCACGACACGCCGGAAGGCCAGGAAGCCGAAGCGATCCTGCGCAAGTGCGTGCACTGCGGCTTCTGCACCGCGACCTGTCCGACCTACCAGATCCTGGGCGACGAGCTGGACGGCCCGCGCGGGCGCATCTACCTGATGAAGCAGGTGCTCGAAGGCGCCGAGCCCACGCGCGCCACGCAGTTGCACCTGGACCGCTGCCTGACCTGCCGCAACTGCGAAAGCACCTGCCCCTCCGGCGTGAGCTACGGGGCGCTGGCCGACATCGGCCGCAACATCGTCGAGAAGAAGGTGCAGCGCCCGGCCGGCGAGCGCGCCAAGCGCTGGCTGCTCAAGGAGGGCCTGACCTCGCCGCTGTTCGCCCCGGCCCTGAAGCTGGGCCAGGCGCTGCGCCCGCTGGTGCCGGCCAGCCTGCGCGAGAAGGTGCCTGAGAAGACGCCGCCGCGCGCCCACGAGTGGCCCAAGCGGGAGCACGCCCGCAAGGTGCTGATGCTCGCGGGCTGCGTGCAGCCCGCCATGGCGCCCAACATCAACGCCGCCACGGCGCGGGTGCTGGACGCCGCGGGCATCCAGGTGCTCACCTCGCCCAAGGCCGGCTGCTGCGGCGCGATCCGCTCGCACCTGTCGGACCACGAGGGCGGCCTGGACGACATGCGCCGCAACGTGGACGCCTGGACGCCGCTGCTGGACCAGGTGGAGGCCATCGTCATGAACGCCTCCGGCTGCGGCGTGATGGTCAAGGACTACGGCAAGGCCCTCAAGCACGACCCGGCCTATGCCGCGCGCGCCGCGCGCATCTCGGCGCTGACCAAGGACTTGTCCGAGCTGCTGCCGGACCTGGTGCCGCTGCTGGCGCCCAAGCTCGCGGGCAAGGTGCCGCAGCCGGACGTGCCGGCCGGCGCCGTGCCGCGCAAGCTGACCTTCCATCCGCCGTGCACGCTGCAGCACGGGCAGCAACTGCGCGGCGGCGTGGAGTCGGGGCTGCGGGCGCTGGGCTTCGAGGTGAGCCTGGCCGTGGGCGAGGCGCACCTGTGCTGCGGCTCGGCGGGCACGTACTCGGTGCTGCAGCCGGAGCTGTCGCACCAGCTGCGCGACCGCAAGCTGGGCCAGCTGCTGCCCACGCAGCCGGACTGCATCGTCTCGGCCAACGTGGGCTGCATCCAGCACCTGCAAAGCGGCACCGGCACGCCGGTGCGGCATTGGGTGGAGGTGGTGGACGAGGCGCTGGCGCGCTGAAGCGGCGGCGCCGGCTTTTTCAAGCCTGGCTTGAAGCCGCCTGCGCGGATGGCCGCTTGAAGCCGCGGTCATCCGCATGAACGAAGAAGGGCCGGGGCGCTGCCGCCGGCCCTTTTGCTTTTGGGGCAAGGGCCGCTCGAAACCGATGCCGCTCAGGCCGGACCACCAGGTACTGCGGCAGCGGCAGCAGCAGCAGCGGCGACACGAAAACCAGGCCCCACATCAGCCCCGTGCGGCCAGGGCGGACAGCGTTCCACTCCACATGCGTGGATTGCCGATGGCGGGAACAAGCCTGCCCCAAAGCGCGGGACGCACAAATTTTTTCCAGGCTTTCGCTTCGCGCAAACTCTTTGTGGTGTCCTATTTGCTCATGCGCGGGCCCATGCGTTCCCGTGCATACCGCAACGCCATGACATGAAGCCCGCTGCCTCCCCTTCCACCGCCGCGGTCTGGCCGCCGCTGCTGCTGGTGGGCGGCCTGCTGGCCTGCGTGGGTCTTGGGCTGTGGCAGCAGCGGGCCAACGAGGCGGCGGTGCACCAGGAACTGGCGCAGACGGCCGAACGCACGGCCGAGCGGCTGCGCCGGCGCATGCAGCTCTACGAAAACGGGCTGCTGGCCACGCGCAGCGCCGTCATCACGGCCGGGAGTTCGGTGGCGGAGATCACGCACGAGCAGTTCCACCGCTACGGGCGCTCGCTGGACCTGCCGCGGCAGTTCCCGGGCCTCAGCGGCGTGAGCTTCATACGCCGCGTGCCGGTGGCGCAGGAGGCGGCCTTCGTGGCCGGCATGCGGCGCGAGGGGTTCAGCGATTTCCGCATCCGCCAGGTCGGCCCAAACGCGGGCGAGCGCTTCGTCATCCAGTACATGGAGCCGGGAAACAACCCCACCGTGCTTGGGCTGGACGTCGCCTCCGACCCGGCGCGGCGCGGCGCGGCGCTGGCGTCCATGCGCAGCGGCGAGCCGCGCCTGAGCGCCCCTTTCGCACCGGAGGACGACCCCGCGCAGCACCTGCACGCCTTCGCCCTCATGGTGCCCGTGTACCGCGACATCGCCACGCCGGCGCCCGCGCTGCGCGAGGCCGACACCGTGGGCTGGGCCAACGTGCGGCTGCTGATGGACGAGGTGCTGCGCGACTTCGACCGCGAGGGCGGCGCCTTCGCCCTGGCGCTGGCCGACGCCACGCCGCCGGGCAACCCGGTGCGTCTTTTCACCTCGCCGGACTGGACCGAGCCCGCGGCGGGCGTGCCGCAGCAGCAGGTGGCGCTGCAGCTCTACGGGCGCACCTGGCAGGTGGAGCTGCGGGCGCTGGCGCCGCTGGTGCAGCGGCTGCGGTTGCGCGACCCGCTGGCGCTGGCGCTGCGCGGCGGCGCCGTGGCGGCGCTGCTGTCGCTGCTGCTGCACGTGGTGCTGCACTCGGCGCAGCAGCGGCGCACGGCGCAGGCGCGCATCGCGGAGCTCAACGCCACGCTGGAGCAGCAGGTCGGCCGCCGCACGGCGGAGCTGCGCGCCATCCTGGACAGCGCGGCCAGCGCCATCATCGCCACCGACATGGAAAGCCGGGTGATCGCCTTCAACCCCGCGGCCGAAGCCATGCTGGGCCTGAGCGCCGAGCAGGCGTTTGGACGCTCCATGCTGGACTTCCACGAGCCCGCCGAGCTGCACGAGCGCCTGCAGTGGCTGCCGGCCGAGATGCGCGGCCAAGCCTCGGCCCTGCTGCCGCAGGCGCTGCACACCCTGCCCCCAGGCGCGACGGCACGCGCCGGCGAGCGCAGCGAGTGGACCTACGTGCGCGCCGACGGCACGCGCTTTCCCGGGCTGCTGAGCCTGAGCCCGCTGCGCGACGACCTGGGCCAGCCGCACGGCTTCCTGGCCGTGATCGTGGACCTGAGCGAGCGCAAGACCCTGGAACGCGCGCTGGAGCAGCGCACCTTGCAGGCCGAAGCCGCCAACCAGGCCAAGAGCGCCTTCCTGGCGCACATGAGCCACGAGTTCCACACGCCGCTCAATGCCGTCATCGGCCTGAGCCAGTTGCTTGGAAAAATGGACTTGCCCGCCAAGGCCCACGAGTTCGCGCAGCTCATCTGGCAGGCCGGCGACGAGCTGCTGGCGCTCACCGACGACGTGCTGGACCTCTCGCACCTGCAGGCCGGCGAGCTGCGGCTGGACGCCCGGCTCTTCGAGCCCGCGGCGCTGCTGGACGACGTGCTGACCTACATGAGCCCGCTGGCGGCGCAAAAGGGCTTGCAACTGCGCTGGGACATCGCGGCCGAGCTGCCGCCCAAGCTGCGCGGCGACCCGCTGCGCCTGAAGCAGGTGCTCTTGAAACTGCTGGGCAACGCGGTGAAGTTCACCGGGCAAGGCAGCGTGTCGCTGCGCGTGGCGGTGGCCGCGCGCGAGCCGGGCCGGGTGCGGCTGCTCATGGAGGTGAGCGACACCGGCCCGGGCATAGAGCCGCAGGCGCGCCAGCGCATCTTCGACGCCTTCGCGCAGGGCGACGCCTCCAGCACGCGGCGCTTCGGCGGCACGGGCTCCGGCCTGCCCATCGTCCGCCACCTCGTGGCGCTCATGGGCGGCGAGCTGACGCTGCACAGCGACCCCGGACAGGGCAGCCGCTTCGGGGTGGCGGTGGATCTGGAGGAACCCGCCCTGGACACCGGCTGAGGGGCCGGCGGTCCCGCGGCGGGGCCTCAGTGCCCTGGGCGGCGGCTCACAACTTGGGAATGCGCACCGTCTTGCTGATCATCAGCGAGCCCGACAGGACGAACAGCAGCGAGAGCGGGTGCAGCACCCAGGGGCCGAGCTGCCAGGCGCCCAGCCACAGGTCGTCGCCCAAGCGGTCCTGCCAGGCGGCCAGGGCCAGCACGGCGGTGAGCAGCACGCTGGTCGGGATGGGCGTGCCCTCGAAGTACTTCACCTTGTCGCCGCCTTCGGACAGCGTCTCGGCCGTCACGTTGTAGCGGGCCAGGCGGCTCACGCCGCAGCAGACGAAGTAGATCAGCGCGGCCACGTCCCAGCCGCCGTCCATGCCCGCGGCGTGCGCCAGCACCGCCGGGGCCACGCCGAAGGAAACGATGTCGGCCAGCGAGTCCAGCTCGCGCCCAAGCGCCGAGGCCTGGCGGCGCCAGCGCGCCACGCGGCCGTCGAGCACGTCGAAGGCCAGCGCCAGCGGCGCCATGGCCGCGGCCAGCAGGAAGCGCCCCGTGTCCGGATCGGCCATGTAGCCCATGGCCAGCAGCACCCCGGCCATGCCGCAGGCCGCGTTGCCCAGGGTGAAGAAATCCGCCAGCGCGAAGCCGCGGAGCATGGAGAAGTGGCGCGCGGGGCGCGTGGTCGTGGTCATGTGTTTCAACCTCCGTCGATCTGGCTGCTGCAGGGCATGCTGCTTGCCTGCCTGCAGGCCAGGAGACCGTCATGAGTTCGAGCACGAGACATGCCCTGCCGGCGCGCGGCGCCGCCCAACGATCCACGGCCCTGGCCGGCGCCACGCTGGCGGCGGCCCTGCTGGCCGGCTGCGCCACGGGGCCGGACGCCACGTGGTCCGACCCGCAACTGGCCGCACGGCCGCTGCAGGGCGCACGCGTGATGGTCGTGTGCGAGGCCGTGGACACCACGCTGCAGCAGGTGTGCATGGACCGCATGGTCGACGAGGCCACCGCGCGCGGCCTCACCCCGGTGCGCGCCACGCAGCCGCCGCCCTCCGGCCGCGTGGGCCAGGGGGCGGACGCCTACTTGGGCGCGGCGCGCGCGGCCGGCGCCACGGCGCTGCTGCTGACCTCGGTGACGCCGGACAACTCGCGCGTGTACCAGCCCTCGCCCTTCTCGCTGGGCATAGGCGGCTTCAGCTTCGGCGGGCATTCCGGCGCGGGCGTGGGCGTGTCGGTGCCCATCGGCGGCGGCGGCATGGCCTCCAGCCCCGGTTATGCGGCCAACAGCAGCTTCTCCGACACCGGCAACGGCCGGCTGCTGTGGTCGGCCCGCACCAGCACCACCACCACCGACTTCAACGCCGGCATGCAGACCATGTCGCGCACGCTGCTGGAGGCAGCGGAGAAGGCGGGAGTGTTCTAGGAAGTTTCAAAAGCTTGAGGGCTTGAGGGCTCCAAGCAGCGTGACCGAAGCGAAGCTGCCAATGCCGGCCGGAGACAAAGGCGCAGCGCACCCTTACCCGTCATTCCCGCGAAGGCGGGAATCCAGGCGGCCCCACGCCAGAACGCAGAGGCCCCGTAGGAAAGCCGCGGCTTTCTCCCCGGTACGCCGACTCATGAGCTGCCGGCTGACTTGGGGGCCGCCTGGATTCCCGCCTTCGTGGGAATGACGAAGTAGTGGGCGCAACGCGTCGGCTGACGGGATACCGCCATTCGCCAACGTTTTTTTGCCCAGCCCAGCCCAACCCAGCCACCCGCGTTACACCCTCACCCCCTCCTCGCCCTACCCACCCAACCCCTACCGAGCCCCTACACACCACCCACCCGCCCCCCCAGCCGACCCCACAGCCCCCGGCGCCCTTCTCCGCGCCCCGGGCCGCGGCCTAAGCTGCCCGCGCACGGACGACAGATCCCGCAGGAGACCGGCCATGAGCTTCATCCTCGCCCTGGACCAGGGCACTTCCAGCTCGCGCAGCATCGTCTTCGACGGCGCGGGCCGCGTGGTGGCGCAGGCGCAGCGCGAGCTGCGGCAGCGTTTTCCGCAGCCGGGCTGGGTGGAGCACGACCCCATGGAAATCTGGCGCTCGCAGCTCGACACCGCGCGCCAGGCGCTGGCCCAGGCCGGCATCGCGGCGCGCGACGTCAAGACCCTAGGCATCGCCAACCAGCGCGAAACCACGCTGCTGTGGGAGCGCACCACGGGGCGTCCCATCCACCACGCCATCGTCTGGCAGGACCGCCGGGGCGAGCCGCTGTGCGCCCAGCTGCGCGCGCGGGGGCTGGAGGCGCTGGTGAGCGAGCGCACCGGGCTGGTGGTGGACAGCTACTTCTCCGCCACCAAGATCCGCTGGTTGCTGGACAACGTGCCCGGCGCGCGCGAGGCCGCGCAGCGCGGCGAGCTGGCCTTCGGCACCGTGGACACCTGGCTGCTGTGGCAGCTCACGGGCGGACGGGTGCACGCCACCGACGCCAGCAACGCCTCGCGCAGCATGCTTTACGACATCGCCCGCCAGCGCTGGGACGAGGATCTGCTCGCCGCGCTGGACATTCCCGCCTCGCTGCTGCCGCAGGTGCACGCCTCCAGCCACCACTTCGGCGACACGGACGCGGCCCTGTTGGGCGTCTCGCTGCCCGTGTGCGGCATGGCCGGCGACCAGCAGGCCGCCCTCTTCGGCCAGGCCTGCGTGGCGCCGGGCATGGCCAAGAACACCTACGGCACGGGCTGCTTTTTGCTCATGCACACCGGCAACCGGCTGCTGCGCTCGCGCAACGGGCTGCTGTGCACCGCCGCGGCGCAGCCCGGCGCGGCGGCGCAGTACGCGCTGGAGGGCAGCGTGTTCGTGGGCGGCGCGGTGGTGCAGTGGCTGCGCGACGGGCTGCAGTCCATACGCGCCAGCTCCGAGGTGCAGGCCCTGGCCGAGAGCGTGCCCGACAGCGGCGGGGTGATGTTCGTGCCCGCCTTCACGGGCCTGGGCGCGCCGTACTGGAGGGCCGATGCGCGCGGCGCCATCCTGGGCCTCACGCGCGGCAGCACCGCGGGCCACGTGGCGCGTGCGGCGATCGAGAGCATCGCCTTCCAGAGCGCCGCGCTGCTGCAGGCCATGAGCCGCGACGCGCAGGAAGGCGGCGGCGCCCCGGTGAGCGAGCTGCGCGTGGACGGCGGCGCCTGCGTCAACGATTTGCTGATGCAGTTCCAGGCCGACCTGCTGGGCATTCCCGTGCTGCGCCCGCGCGTGACGGAGACCACCGCCCTGGGCGCGGCCTACCTCGCGGGCCTGGCGGCCGGCGTGTGGCAGGTGCTGGACGAGCTGGCCTCGCAGTGGCAGGCCGAGCGCGTGTTCACGCCCACCATGGACCGCGACCGCGCCCAGGAGCTGATGGCGCGCTGGGAACGCGCGGTGCGGCAGACGGTGGCGGCGTAGCGCCGCGCGGGGCGGCCGGCGCTGCTGTTGCGATTGCCGCCGCTGCCGCCGCATTTGGCGAACGCGGGCGGCGGGCCGTCGCAAGGCGGCTGCGGGGCCACGGAGGCCTCCGCAGCATGTGGGCCGTCTCCTCCACGCACAGGCCCGCGACATGAACGCCCTCACCCGCCGCCGTTTTGCCCATTCCTGCCTTGGCCTCTTGGTGGTCGCCGCTGCTGCCGCGCTGCCCGGCGTGGCGCTGGCCGCGCCGGTGAACGAGGCCGATTTCGAGGCCGCCTGGAGCCTCTTCGACCGCGCCGCCGCCGGCGACGGCAGCCGCACCGACGAGGCAGCGAGCCGCTTCGAACGGATGGCCCAGGCCGACCCGTCGGACCTGGTGCTGCAGGCCTACGCCGGCGCGGCGCTGACGCTGCGGGGCCGCGACGCCTGGCTGCCGTGGCGAAAGATGGCCCACACCGAGGACGGCCTGGTGCGGCTGGACAAGGCGCTGGCGCAACTGCAGCCCGCGCATGACAAGCCGCTGCACCGCGGCACGCCGGCCAGCCTGGAGGTGCGCTTCGTCGCCGCCAGTGTGTTCCTGGGCATGCCGGGCTTCTTCAACCGCGGCCCGCGCGGCGAGCAGTTGCTGGCCGAGGTGGTGAGCAGCCCGCTGCTGGCCGCCTCGCCCGCGCCCTTCCAGGGCGTGGTGCTGATGCGCGCGGGGCAGCAGGCGCTCAAGGCCGGCAAGCCGGCCGAGGCGCGGCGCCATTTCGAAGCCGTGCTGGCGCGCAACGCGCCGCAGGCGGCGGCGGCGCGGGCGGCGCTGCAGGGGATGGCGGGCTTGTGACGACGGGCTCACGCGCTTGATGCGCGTCCATCGTTCGCTGTGGTGCCCATCGGCTCCTCACTTCATGGCGGGCATCGTTCAGATTTCTGAACGATGCGGCCTGCGGTTTGCGGGCTGGGACCAGCGCCGCAGCGGCAGGTGTTAGACCGTCTAACACCGTGGTCAAGGGGCGTCCGGGTAGACCGTTGGCGCGCGCCGGTCTCCCGCCAGCGCGGGCATTACGGCGTAGTAGGCGAGGCGGCTTGGCTAACGACTAACGGCTGCGGCTGCCGCCAGCCCTCACGTCCCGTCAACCCACGGCACCGCCCCGCGCCCCTCACCGCCTGCACTTCCCCGACGCCTCGGCTGCCACCCAGAACGGCAGGCTCAGCAGACCGGCGCCGCCGCCGAAGAACTCGCCCTTGAGGCAGTCGCCGCGGGCGGCGCGCGCCACGTCGCGGCCCAGCCGCTCTTCGGCCGACAGCGGTTTCGGCGCGCCAGCCGCCGCATCGCTCAGCGCCCGCGCGGAGGAGCCCACCGCCACCGCCCGCAAGGCCCGGCGCGAGGCGGGCGTGTCCAACAGCGAAGCAGCGCCCGCGCCCTCCGTCGCAGCAGCCGCCGCTGTCGCCTCCTCGCCTCGCGTGGAGGCTTCACCCCGCGCCGGCGCCACGGCCGGCGGCGCGGGCGCGTCGGCCACGGGGGCCTCTGCACGGCGCGTGGACGCGTCGGCGGCGGCGCCTTCTCCACGGCGTGTGGACGTGTCAGCCGCGGCGCCCTCCCCGTGGCGCGCCAAAACGTCCACCCCCTCGCCCGCGTCGCGGCGCAGGGCCCGGCCGGCGCTGCGCTCCGCAAGCCGCGAGGGCAGCGGGACCGCTGTCTCTTATACACA
>NZ_JAXOJX010000107.1:0-19378 GCF_034427735.1 Azohydromonas lata | reverse complement strand
CGCGTGACGGCTTTCAAACGCTCGGCCTTGCTCTTCATCTGGTGCTCGTTGAGCTCGCCCAGCCGTCTGAAAATGTTCTCCACCACGATCACCGCGCCGTCCACGATGATCCCGAAGTCCATGGCCCCGAGCGACAGCAGGTTGGCCGGGATGCCCACGAAGGTCAGGCCCAGGAAGGTGGCCAGCAGCGACAGCGGGATCACCGCCGCCACGATGGCCGCCGCGCGCAGGTTCTGCAGGAACAGGAACAGCACGAACATCACCAGCAGCGCGCCTTCGGTGAGGTTCTGGAACACCGTCTTGAGCGTCTTGCCGATCAGCCAGCTGCGGTCGTAGTAGGGCTCGATCTGCACGCCCTTGGGCAGGCCGCGCTGGTTGAGCTGGGCAATGCGGTCATGCAGCGCATCCAGCACGTTGGACGGGTTCTCGCCTTTGCGCATCACCACCACGCCGTTGACGATGTCGTCGGCGTTGTCCTGGCCGGCCAGGCCCTGCGGCGGGAACTGGCCCACGCGCACCTGCGCCACGTCGCGCACCAGCACGGGGGCGCCGTCCTTCTCGGCCACCACCACGCGCTCGATGTCGGCGGAGGACGTAAAACTGCCCAGCGAGCGCACCAGGAACTGCTGGCGCCCCTGCGTCATGGCGCCGCCGCCGGCGTTGGCGTTGGCGCGCTGCAGCGCATTGAAGAGGTCCTGCAGGCTGAGCTTGCGGTCGCGCAGCCGCTCCATGTCGGGGTTGACCTCGTACTGCTTGATGGCGCCGCCCAGCGTCACCAAGTCGGCCACGCCCGGCACCTGGCGCAGGGCCTTTTCCACCACCCAGTCCTGGATCTCGCGCAGCTCGCGCGGCGTGTAGCCGTCGCCGCGCAGGCGAAAGCGCAGGATCTCGCCGATGGCCGTCGAGGGCGGCGGCACCTCCGTGTCCACGCCCGGGGGCAGGTCCACCGAGCGCAGCCGCTCCAGGATCTGCTGGCGCGCGAGCTGGTCGGTGGTCTTGTCGCCGAAGGTGACCATCATGAAGCACAGCCCGTACTGGGTGTGCGTGAACAGCCGCACCGTGTTCGGGATGCCCGTGAGCGCGATCTCGATGGGGATGGTGACCTGCTTCTCCACCTCCTCCGCCGCGCGCCCCGGATACAGCGCAATGACGTTGACCTGCGTGTCCGACACGTCGGGGAAGGCCTCCACCGGCAGGTTCTGGAAGGCAATGACGCCCGCCCCAATGAACACGGCCAGCGCCAGCCAGACCATGAGGGCCTGCTTGAGCGCGAACTGGACGAAGCGGTTCATCATTTGGCGGCGTCCATGAGCTGGTTGAGGTACAGGCCGCCGCCCACCACCACGCGCTCGCCGCCCTTGAGGCCGGAGAGCACCGTCACCGACTGCGGTCCGGCCGTGCGCACCTGCACCTCGCGGCGCTCATAGCGCCCCGGCGCCTGCTGGACGAAGGCAAAGGACTGGCTGCCGCGCAGGAACACCGCATCCGCCGGCACCTGCGGCTGTACGGATGCCTGGCGGATATCCGCGTTCACGTACATCTCGGCCTTGAGCTTGCGCTCGGGGTTGGCCACACGCACGCGCACCTTGACCGTGCGGGTCTGCGCATCCACGGCCTCGCCGACGTTGACCACGGTGGCCGGGAAGCGCTCGTCCGGCCAGGCCGCGACGCGCAACTGCACCTGCGCGCCGGGCTTGAAGGGGGCAAGCAGGGTTTCGTCCACGTCCAGCGTGGCCCACAGCGAGGTGGGGTCGCTGATGACGAAGAGCGGCGGCCCCTGCACGTCCGGCCGCACTTCGGTGCCGGGGTTGGTATTTCGTTCCACCACCACGCCGGCCAGCGGCGCGGCCAGGCTGAAGCTTTGCGTCACGGACTGCACGCCCACGCCGTACTGGGCCAGGCGGGCACGGGTGCGGGCGTCCTCGGCCTGGGCGCGGGCCATGTCGGCCTCGGCCTGCTGCACTTCCTTGCCGGCGATGACGCCGGCCGTGCCCAGCTCGCGCGCGCGCTCGGCCGCGCTGCGGGCCAGGCGCAGGTCGGCCTCGGCCTTGTGGAAGTCGGCCTGGGCCTGGCCGATGTCGCCGGAGCTCAGCTCGGCCAGTGCGTCGCCGCGCTTGACCGCCTGGCCCACCGTGGCACGCAGCCGCTCGATGCGGCCGCCGTAGGGCGCCCACACGCGTGCGGTGCGGTCTTCGTCCCAGGCCAGGCGGCCCGGCACGGTGAGGTTGCGCTCGGCGTCGGCGCTGACTTCGACGACGCGAATGCCCGTCGGGTCCTTCTCGCCGGGAAAGCTGACCACGGCGCCGGCCACGGTGGGCTCAGGTTCGGCCTGGGGCGCCTCGTGCTTGGTGCAGCCCGCGGCCAGCAGGGCGCACAGGGCCAGGGCGCAGGCCAGGGCACGGGGGCTGGTGGGAAACGGAGGGGTCATGAACGGCTCGAAAGAAATGTCGGGGTGCGGTGCGGCCGTCTTGTCAGCTCCGGGCAGGCGCTGCAGCGGCATCTCGGCTTTGGTCAGGCAAGCGGGCGTGGCGTGGTGCGCAGGGCTTTCAAGGCGCGCCGGCCGCGTCATAAGCGGTGGCGCTGGCCTGCAGCGCGGCGGCGGCCTGGGCCAGCTCGGCCTCGGCGTTGATGCGCTCCAGTTGCGCCGCACGCAGCGCGCGGCGGGCGTCCAGCACCTCCAGCACGCCGCTGGCGCCGCGGCTGAAAGCCAGCTCGGCACCGGCGGCCACCCTCTCGGCCGCGGGCAGCAGCTCCTGCAGCACCAGGCGGCGGCGGGCTTGGGCGCCCTGCCACTGGGCTTGGGCGCGGGCGGCCTCGTCGGCAGCTTCGGCGCGGGCGCGGCGCAGCGCCTCGGCGGCGGTGTCCACGTCGGCCTCCGCGCGGGCGATCTCGCCCTCGTAGGCGTGGTTCACCATCAGCGGCACGCTCACGAAGAGCGAGACGGTGTTGCCCGTGCCGCTGTCATTGGTGGGGGTGACGGGATAGCGGTCGAGCTGCACGCCCACGCCCACGTCGCGGGTGCGCTGCGCACGCGCCAGCTCGCGGGCGCGCTCGGCCGCCTGCAGCCGCGCCTGCGCGGCGGCCACGGCGGGCAGCCGCTCGGGGTCTGGCGATGCGGGAGCCCTGCCGTCCGCAGGCACGGAAGGCGCCGCCAGCCGCGGCTGCAGCCGCGCGGCCTGCTCCGCCGCACCCAGGGCCAGGGCGAGCTGCTGGCGCAACGCGCGCAGCTCGGTGTCGGCCTGCACCAGGTCGGCCTGCACACGCAGCGCGTCCAGCTCGAAGCGGGTGGCATCCAGCCGCGCGGCGTCGCCGCTCTTCACGCGCTTGTCGAACGCGGCCAGCGACTCGCGGTTGAGCGCCGCCGAGGCGCTGAGCTCCTCGCGCCGCGCCAGCGCCGCGGCCAAGGCGTGGTAGCCGGTGAGCGTGGAGAACGTGGCTTGGCGCACGATCTCGGCCAGGTCGGCGCGCGCGGCCTCGCGCTGCGCCTGTGCCGTGGCCACGCGCAGCCGCGGCTTGCCGCCGCGCTCCACGAGCTGGTCCACGCGCAACTGGTGGTCGAAGGCCTTGTTCCACAGCGAGCCGGGGCCCATGTTGCGGCCCAAGTTGGCCGCCCCCAGGCCCAGCGTCGGGTTGGGCCGCTGGCCGGCGGTGAGCACGTCGGCCGCGGCGGCGCCCAACGCGCGCTCGGCAGCCAGCACGTCAGGGTGGCACTGCGGCACGCGCTCGCGCACGGCCTCGGGAGTCAGTGACGCGGCAGCCTCGGGCGGCAGCGGCGGACAGGCCCAGGCCGCGGCAGGCCAGGCCAGCACGAGAAGAAGACGGGGAAGCAGGCGCATTCGAACGGCGGCGCCATCAACTGAAGCACCGCGACACAGCAAAAACCGAAAAGCTCGGCAGCGCCGCGCCGGACCCGCCGGCACGGCCGCCAGGGGCGACGAAGAGCGCGATGCTGGGAAGCCCAGCTTGCAAATACCTATCAATGCCCGTGCGGGACGCAAAACTTCTTACGCAGGGCTGTCAGGCGTGATGCCTTGCGCGCAGCAACCACAACCATGGCCCTGCAAGCCCTGGGACAGCCCCGGCGGCGCGCTAGGCTTGCGCGTCGCGTTTCGCCTTGCTTTTTCCTGCCATGCGTTTGCTGTTGATTGAAGACGATTCCCTGATCGCCCACGAGTTGTCGCTGCGCTGGCGCTCGCGCGATTGGGCCGTGCTGCACTGCGCCAGCCTGGCCGAGGCCGATGCGGCGCTGCGCGACGGGGCCTACGACCTGATGGTGCTGGACCGGGGCTTGCCCGACGGCGACGGGCTGGACTGGCTGCTCAAGCTGCGCGAGCGCGACCGCATCACGCCCGTGCTGGTGCTCACCGCGCGCGACCGCGTGGCCGATCGCGTGGAAGGGCTGCAGGCCGGCGCGGACGACTACCTCGTGAAGCCCTTTGCCGCCGAGGAGCTGGACGCGCGCGTGGAGGTGCTCACCCGCCGCGCCGCCGCCGCGCGCGGCGAGCTGCTGCAGTTTGGCGAGGTCAACTGGTTGGGCCGCGAGGGCCGCGTGCTGGTGCACGGCCGGCAACTGGAGCTTTCGCCGCGCGAATTCGAGGTGTTGGGCCTGCTGGTGCGGCGCGCGCCGCACGTGGTGCCCAAGCGGGTGCTGATAGACGCGCTGGCCGAGCGCAACCTGGAGGTGGGCGACAGCGCCGCCGAGGTCTACGTGTCGCGGCTGCGCCGCCGCCTCATGGGGTCGGGCACCGAGATCCAGACCGTGCGCGGCTTCGGCTACCGGCTGGTGCTGCAGGACGAGCCGGCCCAGCCTTGAGCGCGCGCCGCCGCCGCAGTTTTTCCTTCCAAGACGAGCGGGACATGCCCAGTTCCGGCGGACGCGCCCTGCGGCTCAAGCGCGAGCTGCTGCTGCGGCTGATGCTGCCGCTGCTGGCCATCGTGGGCGCCACGGCGCTGCTGGGCACGGTGGTGGCGCAACGCTTCACGGACCGGGTGTACGACCGCTGGCTGCTGGATGCGGCGCACTCGCTGTCGCGCCAGGTGCGCTTCGATGCCGAAGGCCGGGCGAGCCTGGAGCTGCCGCCGGCGGCCGAAACCTTCCTGACCTACGACGAGATCGACCGCACCAGCTACGCGGTGGAGCAGGACGGCCACCACGTGGGCGGCCACTTGGGCGTCCCGCAGACAGGCACGCGGCTGCGCCGCTACGACCACGGCATGGCCTTCGACGCCACCATAGACGGCCAGGCCGCCAGCGTGGCGCGGGTAGAGGTGGGCGACGGCGCGGGCCACAGCGCCGTGGCGCTGGTGGGCGAGACGGTGCGCAAGCGCGTGCGCACGCGGGACAACATCGTGCTGCTGCTGGCACCGGTGGCGCTGCTGGCCGGCATGGCGGCGGTGGGGGCCATCGTGTGGGGCGTGCGGCGCTCCATACGGCCGCTGGAGGCCATTGCCGCGCGCTGGAACGAGCGCTCGCACCGCTCGCTGCAGCCCATACCGGCGGGCGACGTGCCGCGCGAGCTCATGCCCTTTGCCACGGCGCTCAACGACCTGCTGCAGCGCATACGCAACATGCTCGCGCGCGAGCGCCAGTTCGCCGCCACGGCCGCGCACCAGTTGCGCACGCCGCTGACGGGGCTGCAGTTGGGCCTGGCGCGCGCCTCCGAGGCGCCGGACCTGGAGAGCACGCGGCGCGTGCTGCGCGAGCTGGAGGCGAGCACGCAGCGCAGCGCGCGCATGGTGCAGCAGTTGCTGTCGCTGGGCCGGCTGGACCCGGAGCTGCGCGGCGCGCTGGAGTGCCGGACGACGGACCTCGTGGCACTGGCGGCGGACGTGGGCAGCTCCTTCATAGACCGGGCCGACCATGCCGGCATCACGCTGGAGCTGATCGCCCCGGAGCAGCCGCTGAGGGTGGCCGTGCAGGCCGAGCTGATGTCCGAGGCGCTGGGCAACCTGCTGGACAACGCGCTGCGCTATTGCAAGCGCGGCGGGCGGGTGTGGATTGCCTTTGAAACCTCGCCGCCGGCGCTGCTGGTGTGCGACGACGGCCCGGGCGTGCCGCAGGCCGAGCGCGAGCAGGTGTTCGAGCGTTTCGTGCGCGGCGCGGGCGTGCAGGTGGACGGCAGCGGGCTGGGGCTGGCCATCGTCCGCGAGATCGCCGAGCTGCACGGCGCCAGCGTCTTCATGGGCGAATCGGAGGCGGGCGGGGCTTGCGTGACGATGCGGTTCGATGGGGCAGTGGCCGCTCAGCCGGGCTGACTGGCCCGCGCCGCCCTGCCCCGCGCCGACGCGCCCTGCAAAGCGCGCGTCAGCTCATTCGACGACGGCAACACCCTTGGGCGGGACGAACTTGAAGTCCTCCGGCGCCACGGAGACGTTGGTGGCGAGGTCGTTGAAGTCCAGCCGCGAGTGCTGGCCGAAGCTGTCCACGATCTCTATGGCCGCGAGGGCACGGCCCTTGAAACCCACGCGCAGCGACTGGAAGGCGCTTTCCTTGTCGCGCGGCAGGGCCTGCACCCATTCCAGCCCCTGCGAGGCGGGCAGGTTGGAGAGGTTGAAATCCTTGTCCAGCGAGCCGCCGGCCAGCAGCGCCGCTGGGGTGGAGCCCAGGGCCTGCGCCAGCGGGCGGGAGCTGGCCTGCTGCAAGTCGGCGTCGAAGATCCACACCTTTTGCCCGTCGCCCACGATGAGCTGCTCGTAGGGCTTGAGGTACTCGAAGCGGAAGCGGTTCGGACGCGAGAACTCGAAGTTGCCGCTGCTGGCCTTCTTCTTGGCGCCGTCGGGCGAGGTGACGGTCTGGGTGAAGGCGGCGCGGCCGGTCTTGGCTTCGCGCACGAAGTCGCGCAGCGACTCCAGCGCGTCGGCCCGCGCCGCGCCCGCGGCGGCCAGCAGCAGCGCCGCCGTGGCCAGGGGTTTCACAAGGCGGCCCAAGGCCGTGACTGCTCGTTTGCTCATACCTCTTCGCGCTTGGGGACGATGATGTCCCGGTTCCCGTTGGTGGCCATGGCCGATACGAGCCCGGATTTCTCCATTTGTTCCAGCAGCCGCGCGGCGCGGTTGTAGCCGATGCGCAAGTGGCGTTGCACCAGCGAGATGCTGGCGCGCTTGTGCTGCAGGACGACGGCCACGGCCTGGTCGTACATGGGGTCGGACTCGCCGTCGCTCTCCACGCTGCCGCCAATGCTGGTGACGCCGTTGCCGCCGTCGCTCTCCAGCACGCCGCCTTCCAGGATGCCTTCGATGTAGTTGGGCTCGCCGTGCTGCTTGAGGTAGTCCACGACGCGGTGCACCTCTTCGTCGGAAACGAAGGCGCCGTGCACGCGCACCGGGATGCCGCCACCGGGCGTGAGGTAGAGCATGTCGCCCTGGCCCAGCAGTGCCTCGGCGCCCATCTGGTCGAGGATGGTGCGGGAGTCGATCTTGGAGCTGACCTGGAAGGAGAGCCGCGTGGGGATGTTGGCCTTGATCAGGCCGGTGATCACGTCCACGCTGGGCCGCTGCGTGGCCAGCACGAGGTGGATGCCGGCGGCGCGGGCCTTCTGCGCTAGGCGGGCGATGAGCTCCTCGATCTTCTTGCCCACGACCATCATCAGGTCGGCCAGCTCGTCGATCACGACCACCACGAAAGGCAGCCGATCCAGCGGCTCGGGCTCCTCCGGCGTGAGGCTGAAGGGATTGGGGATGTGCTCCTCGCGCTCGGCGGCCTCGTCTATCTTCTTGTTGTAGCCGGCGAGGTTGCGCACGCCCAACTTGGACATGAGCTTGTAGCGCCGTTCCATCTCGGCCACGCACCAGTTGAGCGCGTTGCCGGCCTGCTTCATGTCCGTCACCACGGGGCACAGCAGGTGCGGAATGCCCTCGTAGACGCTCATCTCCAGCATCTTGGGGTCGATGAGGATCAGGCGAACCTCGTCGGCCTCGGCCTTGTAGAGCAGCGACAGGATCATGGCGTTGATGCCCACGGACTTGCCCGACCCGGTGGTGCCGGCGACGAGGCAGTGGGGCATCTTGGCCAGGTCGACCACGACGGGGGCGCCCACGATGTCCTTGCCCAGGCCGATGGACAGCAGCGAGGGGGCCTCGCGGTAGGCGCGCGAGTCCAGGATTTCCGTGAGGCGGATCATCTGCCGCCGCGCGTTGGGCAGCTCCAGCGCCATGGTGGTGCGGCCCGGGATGGTCTCCACCACGCGGATGCTCACCAGGCTCAGCGAGCGCGACAGGTCCTTGGCCAGGTTGACGATCTGCGAGCCCTTCACGCCCGTGGCGGGCTCGATCTCGTAGCGCGTGATCACCGGGCCCGGCGAGGCCGCCACCACGCGCACGTCCACGCCGAAGTCCTTGAGCTTCTTCTCGATGAGGCGCGAGGTCATCTCCAGCGTTTCGGCCGAGACGCTCTCGCGCGCGGCGGGGGCGGCGTCGAGCAGGTCCACGTCCGGCAGCACGGCCTCGCCCGGGGCAACGGGGGCACGCGGCGGGGGCGGCGGCGCCACGGGCACGGGGCGGGTCGCCGGGGCCGGTTTCACGGCGGCCGGAGCCGAAGTGGGCGCGGGGGGCGGGATGACGTCGTCATCGCCCAGGTCGAGCAGGTCGTCGTCGTCCATGGCGGACGGGGGCAGGCCCTCGTCCCAGGGCGGCTGGGAAACGGCGGCGGGCTTGGCGGACGGCGCCGGCTTGGGCGGCTCGGCGCGGGGCGGCTCGGCCGGGGCCGGGGCCTGCGCCTCATCTCCGGCATCCACCGTGGCGCGAGCCTTGGGCGGCTCAGCGGCGCGCGGGGCCGTCACCTCGGTGAAGGGTACGTCCACCACGGCGGGCTCGATGACGACGGCCTCGGCCTCCACCACCGTGTCGTCGGCCTCGGGGGCGAACACGGGCTCCACCGGCTCCATGGGCTTGGCCGCGGGGGCTCGGCGGCGCCGCGGCGGGGGCGGCGGCGCCTCGGCGGCGGGCGGCTCCTCGTGCAGCGGGTCAATGCGTATGGTGTGAGCGGCTTCCTGGCCCTGGCGCTCGGCCACTTCCTGGCGCTCGCGCAGGGCCTGGCGGCCGGCACGGCGGTCCACCATGTTTTCCATGGCCTTGCGCACAGCCTCCATCACGCCCTCGACGGCACCGCCAATGCGATCGGCCAGGGCGATCCAGGAAAAGCGCAGCGCCAGCGACAGGCCCAGCACCAGCGTGACGATCCAGGCCACGCCGGAGCCGGCAAAGCCCAGCCACTTCAGGCTCCACGGGCCCAGCAGGTAGCCCAGCACCCCGCCGGCATGACCGGGCAGGCCGTCTTCCCAACGGTACAGGCGGCTCCACTCCAGCGCGCAGCTCGCGGCCAACAGCAGCAGCACGCCCACGCAAAAGGCCAGGCGTCGCGGCGGCGGGCCACCCTCGCCGCGCAGCAGCCGCGCCAGCGTGCCCAGCCACAGGCGCAGGCCTATGAGCGGCAGCCACCACACGGACCAGCCAAAGAGGAACAGGCCCAGGTCGGCCGTCCACGCGCCCAACAGGCCGACCTGGTTGTGCACCAACGGCCGGCCATCGCCGGAAGTCGAAAAGCCCGGATCGGCGCCGTCGCGCGTGATCAGCGCCAGCAGGAACAGCAGGCCAAGAATGGCGCCCCCCATGAGCCACAACTGCGTGCGCCAGCGCGGCGGCGGCGGCGGTGTGGACTCGGTGGTGGCGCCGGGGCGGCGCCGGTAGGTATTGGGGGACTCGGAGAGGGAACCCAGCGGAAAGCTCATCCCCGAATTGTGGCGCGGCGGCCGGGCCGGGCCGCCGCATTCACGAGCGGATACGTGCGGCGCGTGATGCAGATGCCGCAGTGCAACAAAAACGCCGCGGCCGTGCGCCGCGCGTCAGTCGGCCAGCAGCCGATCCTTGAGAACGACGGCACCGCTTTCCTGCGTCTCGATCATGCCGCGCTCCTCCAGGTCCTTCATGACGCGGCTGACCATTTCGCGCGAGGCGCCCACGACCTTGGCCATGTCCTGGCGCGAGACCTTGCCGCGGATGACCTTGACGCCGTTGTCGTCCTCGGCCATGTCCAGCAGCGTGCGCGCCACGCGGCCGTAGACGTCCAGCAGCGCCAGCGACTCGATCTGCCGGTCGGCATTGCGCAGCCGCGCCACCAGCCCGCGCAAGATGGCGTAGGACAGGCTGGAGGACTCCGGCAGGCAGCGCGCGAACTCCTGGCGGCCCAGGATGAGCATGTCGGTCTGCACCTCGGCGCGCACGGTGGCGGAGTGGGGCTCGTTGTCTATGAGGCTCATCTCGCCCACATAGTCGCCGGACTGCAGCACGGCCAGGATGACCTCGCGCCCGCGCGAGTCGGCCGTGAGCACACGGGCGCGGCCGTTGAGCAGGATGAACAGCGCGTTGCTCTTGCGGCCCTGCTCCACCACCAGCTCACCGCGTCGGAAGCGGCGCTTCACGACGCTGTCGGCAATGGTCTGCGCCTGCTCGGTGGTCAACAGCGAGAACAACGGGACCCGCCGGATGAGATCCAGGTTCGACAGCAGCAGCGACATCGGCTTCCTTTCAGAAGAAGAGAAAGGCGCAATGGAAGGCCCTGCGCCATACGTAAGGCGACAGTAACGGGATACGGCCCAAAGTTCCCGACTGCGCCCAATAGCTATTGTGGCGTTTGAGAACGCCAAATCACGACTCACGCGCGCCATGTCAGACTTCCCGGTCGGCCTGCCCCACCTTGCGCGCCGTGCCGAATCCAAGAAAACACCGCCATGAACGACAGCACCCTTCATGCCCAGGTCTTGATCCTGGGCTCCGGCCCTGCCGGCTACACCGCCGCCATCTATGCCGCCCGCGCCAACCTCAAACCCATGCTGGTCACGGGCATGGCCCAGGGCGGCCAGCTCATGACCACCACCGAGGTGGACAACTGGCCCGCCGACGTGGCCGGCGTCATGGGCCCGGACCTGATGCAGCGTTTCCAGCAGCACGCCGAGCGCTTCAACACGCAAATCGTGTTCGATCACATCAACGCCGTGGACTTCACCAAGCGCCCGTTCACGCTCAAAGGCGACAGCGGCACCTACACCTGCGACACGCTCATCATCGCCACCGGCGCCAGCGCCAAGTACCTGGGTCTGCCCAGCGAAGAGGCCTTCATGGGCCGCGGCGTCTCCGGCTGCGCCACCTGCGACGGCTTCTTCTACCGCGACCAGCAGGCCTGCGTGGTGGGCGGCGGCAACACAGCGGTGGAAGACGCGCTCTACCTCTCCAACATCGCCGCCAAGGTGCATTTGATCCACCGCCGCGACAAGTTCCGCGCCGAGCCCATCCTGGTGGACAAGGTCATGGAGAAGGTGGCCGCTGGCAAGATCGAGCTGCACCTGTGGAACACGCTGGAAGAGGTGCTGGGCGACAACAGCGGAGTCACCGGCGTGCGGCTGCGCAACACGCAGGACGGCTCCACCACGGAGCTGCAACTGCAGGGCGTGTTCATCGCCGTGGGCCACTCACCCAACACGCAGATCTTCGAAGGCCAGTTGGAGATGAAGGACGGCTACATCCTCACCCGCAGCGGCTCCGAGGGCTTTGCCACCATGACCAGCGTGCCCGGCGTCTTTGCCGCCGGCGACGTGCAGGACCACATCTACCGCCAGGCCATCACCAGCGCCGGCACGGGCTGCATGGCTGCGCTGGATGCACAGCGCTTCCTGGAGCAGCAGACGGTCTGATCCCCGCGGCGCCCTGCCCCCGGTTGGGCCGCCTTCAGCGCGGCCAGCCCCGCGGGCACGGCGCCGTTCATTGCGGCATTCACGGCGATTCCTGAGCACGGCAAAGCCTTGGCACCAGGCTTCGGCTGTTTGTGGCTATAATCGCCGTCTTTGCCGAGAAGTGGCTCGCCTTGCTTTCCAGATGGAATGCCGGCGCGGGCCCTCGAAGGGTGTGCATCAGGAGGCAGGCCAGGCCTGACCCAAGCTGGAAGGGCTGTCGTACCGGTTCTCCTGCGCTGTGCACCGCTCCCGAAATCCGAGAGAAAGTGGAGAAGCGTCATGGCACGCGTCTGTCAAGTCACGGGCAAGCGCCCGATGGTGGGGAATAACGTCTCCCACGCCAACAACAAAACCAAGCGTCGCTTCCTGCCGAACCTGCAGTACCGCCGCTTCTGGATGGAGAGCGAGAACCGCTTCATCCGTCTGCGCGTGTCCAACGCCGCGCTGCGCCTGATCGACAAGGTCGGCATCGACCAGGTCGTCGCTGACCTGCGCGCCAAGGGCGAGCTGTAATCAGCCGCCGCAACCACTAGGAGCACATCATGGCCACCAAAGGCGGACGCGAAAAGATCAAGCTGGAATCGACGGCCGGCACGGGTCATTTCTACACGACCAACAAGAACAAGAAGACGACGCCCGAAAAGCTCGAATTCATGAAGTTCGACCCCAAGGCGCGCAAGCACGTCCTGTACAAGGAAATCAAGCTGAAGTGACCTGCCCAGGTCCGCGCACGAAAAAGGCCCGCTGCTGCGGGCCTTTTCTTTTTGGGGCGACCTGTCTTGCCTACCCTACGTTGACACCTTTACCTTCAGGGGGAGAGGTGCAAAGGAATCGAGGAACTGACCTGTCCTGCCCAATAAAAAAGCCCGCTCGCGCGGGCTTTTGCGTTGAAAGGAAGGCTGGAGAACGGCGAAGGCTTTACGCGTGCACCGCGCGCAGCTTGCGCGAGAAGTCCTGGAGTGCAGCGATGCCGCTGTCCTCGGCGCGGCGGCACCAGGCCTGCAGGTCCAGCACCAGTTGCTCGGCGGAGACGTTGGTGCGGGTCCAGAGCTGGCGCAGTTCCTCGCGCATGGCCACCAGTTGCGCCAGCGCGGGGCTGGCGGAGATGGCGCGCTCCATCTGCGGCTTCACGGCGCTGGGGATCTTGTCCTCGTCGCGGTGCAGCCAGCGCTTGGCCAGGCGCAGCTCGGCCCACTTGGCCGTGTTCTGCGCACCTTGGGCCTTGAGGTGATCCAGTTCGGTGGCGCAGGCGCGCTTGAGCTCCTTGCCGTAGCGGGCCATCACCTCGTAGCGGTTGGCGATGATGGCTTCCAGCGTCTTGCCGTCGGCCACGGCCTTCACGGCGCCCAGCTTCATCTGCGGCGCGGTCTTGCGCACCTTGGCCAGGCCCAGCATCTCCAGTGCGCGGATGTAGCCCCAGCCGATGTCGAATTCGAAAGGCTTGATGGAGAACTTGGCCGACGTCGGGTAGGTGTGGTGGTTGTTGTGCAGCTCTTCGCCGCCGATCACCAGGCCCCAGGGCGAGACGTTGGTGGAAGCGTCAGGCGCCTCGAAGTTGCGGTAGCCCCAGTAGTGGCCGATGCCATTGATGATGCCGGCGGCGTTGATGGGGATCCACAGCATCTGGATCGCCCACACCGACAGGCCCAGGGCACCGAACAACGCCACGTTGATGATGAGCATCAGCGAGATGCCCAGCGCGCTGTGGCGGGTGTAGACGTTGCGCTCGATCCAGTCGTCCGGCGTGTTGTGGCCGTACTTCTTGAGCGTCTCCTGCACCTTGGCCTCGGCACGGTAGAGCTCGGCGCCCTGCAGCAGCACGGTCTTGATGCCGCGGGTCTGCGGGCTGTGCGGGTCTTCCTCGGTCTCGCACTTGGCGTGGTGCTTGCGGTGGATGGCCACCCACTGCTTGGTGACCATGCCGGTGGTCATCCACAGCCAGAAGCGGAAGAAGTGCGCGGGCAGCGGATGCAGGTCCAGCGCGCGGTGTGCCTGCGAGCGGTGCAGGAAGATCGTCACCGACAGGATGGTGAAGTGCGTCACCACCAGCGTGTACACCAGCACCTGCCACCAGGACGCCTTGGTCAGGCCATAAGCCAGCCACTGCAATACCGCGTCGCGCACCACCATCAATTCGTTCATGAATTCCAAGCCTTGAGCCTCCAAATGGGCGCGCGGATTGTATGGGGGGACCCCTCGCGGCGGTCAGAACCGCTGCTTAAGCCTTGGATTTGCGTAGCACAAATCCACGAAGCCCGCCCCCTGCGCCCGACAACGTGCGTGCTTTGCGGCACGCGAGATGCCCACGTGGGAAGGGAAGCGTGTGCTGATTCAGCGCCGCTGCCAAACCGCGGCGAAGAAGCCGTCCGTGGCATGGCGATGCGGCCACAGGCGCAGGAAGCCATCGCTCACCAGCGTGTCCGCCTGCGGCACCTGCACCTGCTCCAGCAGCGCGGCGGCGTCCAGCAGCTCGAAATCCGGGTGCGCGGTGGCGAAGTCGCGGGCAATGTCCTCGTTTTCCGCCTGCAGCAGGCTGCAGGTGGCGTAGACCAGCCGCCCGCCGCTTTTCACCAGCCGCGCGGCGCTGGCCAGGATGGACGCCTGCTTCACGCGCAGTTCCTGCAATGCCTGCGGCGACTGGCGCCATTTCAGGTCCGGGTTGCGGCGCAGCGTGCCCAGGCCGGAACACGGGGCGTCCACCAGCACGCGGTCGATCTTGCCGGCCAAGCGTTTTACTCGCTCGTCGCGCTCGTGGGCCAGCAGTGCCGGGTAAACGTTGGACAAGCCGCTGCGCGCCAAGCGCGGTTTGAGCGCATCCAACCGACCGCCGGCCACGTCGAAGGCGTAGAGGCGGCCCGTGTTGCGCATGGCCGCGCCCAGGGCAAGCGTCTTGCCGCCGGCGCCAGCGCAGAAGTCCACCACCATCTCGCCGCGCTTGGCACCCACCAGGAGGGCCAGCAGCTGGCTGCCCTCGTCCTGCACCTCGACGGCGCCGCTGGTGAAGATTTCCAGGCGGTTCAAGGCCGGCTTGCCCTGCACGCGCAGGCCCCAAGGCGAGTACGGTGTGGGCTCGGCCGGGATGCCGGCGGCCTGCAGGGCGGCCAGGGCCTCCTCCCGCTTTGCCTTGAGCAGGTTGACGCGCAGGTCCAGCGGCGCGGACTGGTTCAGGGCGTTGGCCAGCGCCATGAACTCCTCCTCGCCCAGGCGCTGGCGCAGCGGCTGCGCCACCCAGTCCGGCAGGTTGTGGCGCAGCTTGTCCGGCATCGTGGAGACGTCGATGGCCAGCGCGTGCTGCAGCCACTGCTGCTCCTGGGGCGAGAGGCTGACCTTGAGCACCGATTCGGCGCCCTGCCAGCCCAGCACGGCCAAGCGGCGTTCCATGGGGCCGCTGCCGCTTTGCGCCAGGTGCTGCAGCCGCAGGCGGTGGCGCAGCACGTGGTAGGTGGTCTCGGCCAGCGCATGGCGCTCGCGCGAGCCCAGCTTGCTTTGGCGGCGGAAGAAGGCCGACACCACGGCGTCGGCAGGTTGGTCAAGTTTCAGCACGGAGCGCAGCAGCTCGGTGCTCAGGTCCAGCAGGGCATTCGGATGCATCCCTGCGATTATCCCAGCCGCCCCGCCTTCACCCACCGCGCAGGGCTGTCGCGGCGGACTCAAGCGCCGCGGATTCGCGACTTCAGACCAGCGTCAGCCCTGTTTCAAACCAGCAGTTGCGCTGCGCCGCCGGCGTGGCGCACCAGGCCGCCATCCACGACGAGCTGGCCCTCGACGAACCAGCGCACCGCCATGGGGTAGAGCTTGTGCTCCTGCGCGAGCACGCGCTCGGCCAGCGTGTGTTCGTCGTCTGCCGGCAGCACCGGGACGATGGCCTGCGCCACGACAGGCCCGTGGTCCAGCTCGGCGGTGACGAAGTGCACCGTCGCCCCGGCCACCTTGCAGCCCGCCTCTATGGCGCGGCGGTGCGTGTGCAGCCCGGTGAAGGCCGGCAGCAGCGAAGGGTGGACGTTGAGCATGCGGCCCTCGTAGTGGCGCGTGAACGCCGCGCCCAGGATGCGCATGAAGCCCGCGAGCACCAGCAGGTCCGGCTCAAAGGCATCGATGGCCTCGCGCAGCGCGGCGTCGAAGGCCTCGCGCGAAGGGAAGTCCTGATGGTTCAGGCCGACGGTGGGGATGCCCTGCCCGGCAGCCCAAGCCAGGCCGGCGGCCTGCGGGCGGTTGGAGATGACGGCGGCGATGCGGGCGGGCCAGCCCTCGCGGGCACAGGCTTGGGCCACGGCCTGCATGTTGGAGCCGCGGCCGGAGATCAGGATGACGATGCGCTTCATGGGGGCGCAGAGTGTAGCCGCCTCCTTAGAATGGCCGGTTTTTCTCCCGCGCGCACTCCTCTTGCCCACAGCCACCATGACCGAACGCGTTCTCACCGGCATCACCACCACCGGCACGCCGCACCTGGGCAACTACGTCGGCGCCATCCGGCCGGCGATCGTGGCCAGCCGCGCGCCCGGCGTGGAAAGCTTCTTCTTCCTGGCCGACTACCATGCGCTCATCAAGTGCGACGACCCGGCGCGCATCGAACGCTCGCGCCTGGAGATCGCCGCCACCTGGCTGGCCGCCGGGCTGGATACGCAGCGCGTGACCTTCTACCGCCAGAGCGACATCCCCGAGATCACCGAGCTGACCTGGCTGCTGACCTGCGTCACCGCCAAGGGCCAGATGAACCGTGCCCACGCCTACAAGGCCGCCAGCGACGCCAACCTGGCCGCGGGCGAGGACGTGGACGCCGGCGTGACCATGGGCCTGTTCAGCTACCCCATCCTCATGGCGGCCGACATCCTGATGTTCAACGCGCACCGCGTGCCCGTTGGGCGCGACCAGGTGCAGCACATCGAGATGGCGCGCGACGTGGCGCAGCGCTTCAACCACCTCTTCGGCGGCGGGCGCGAGCTGTTCGTGCTGCCGCAGGCGGAGATCGAGGAATCGGTGGCGACGCTGCCCGGCCTGGACGGCCGCAAGATGTCCAAGAGCTACGACAACACCATTCCGCTGTTCGAAGGCGGGCAGCGCGGGCTGAAGGACGCGGTGGCGCGCATCGTCACCGACTCGCGCCTGCCCGGCGAGCCCAAGGACCCGGACGGCTCGCACCTGGTCACGATCTTTGACGCCTTCGCCGCCGACGAGGCCGCACGCGCCGCCTTCCGCCAGGAGCTGCGCGAGGGCCTGGCCTGGGGCGAGGCCAAGCAGCGGCTGGTGGCGCTGATCGAGGGCGAAATCGGCCCCATGCGGGCGCGCTACGCCGAGCTGATGGCGCACCCGGAGCGCATCGAGGACGCGCTGCTGGAAGGCGCGCGCAAGGCCCGCGCCACGGCCACGCCCTTCCTGTCCGAGCTGCGCCACGCCGTGGGCCTGCGGCCCATGGTGGCCGTGGCCCAGCCGGCGCAGGCCAAGGCGGCGGCCGCAAAATCGGCGCTGCCGGAGTTCAAGCAGTACCGCGAGGGCGGCGCCTTCTTCTTCAAGCTCACCGGCGCGCATGGCGCGGTGCTGCTGCAAAGCGGGCCCATCGCCGAAGGCCGCGAGGCCGGCGCCTGGGTCAAGCGCCTGAAGACCGAGGGCGCGGCCGCGCTGGAAGGCGCCCCCGTGCAGTGGGACGCCAGCGCCGAGCGCGCGCAGGTGGAAGCGGCGCTGGCGGCGCTGGTGGCGGCGGCCCAACAGGCCTGAGCCCGGCCGGCAAAGCAGTTCCATGGCCGGCATCCATTTGCTCGACATCGAGGCGGCGATCAACTGGTGGCGCCGCCGCGAGCCGTCTCCGGACGGCATCAACGCCTGCGCCGAAGTGCGCGCCCTGGCCGAGGTCTATGCCCTCATGGTCTACGAGCGCCGCCAGGAGCAGGACGAGGACCGCCTGTCCGCCGAAGCTCACATGGCCTGGCTGGAGTGGTACGCCACCACGCCGGACGCGCCCTGCATCGCCATCTGCTCCACCAGCCAGGGCGACGAGCTTTGCAAGGGCTGCGGCCGCACTTTTGACGAAGTGCAGCACTGGCCGCGCATGACGCCGGCCGAAAAGCGCGCCACCTGGCGCCGCATCACGCTGCAGGGCACGGCCTGGCGTTTCAACCGCTACGCCGAGCGCGCCGGCGCCGCCATGTCGACAGCCTACGACGCTCAACAGGACTGACGCCCTTGGCCGACGCCGCCGCTGCCTTGCCGCCGCGTTTCGGCCAGGACCTGCGGCACATCGCCGCACTGGCCTGGCCGGTGTTCGTGGGCCAGATCGCGGTGCTGTCCTTCGCCACCATGGACACGCTGCTGCTGGCGCGGCACGACGCGCGCGACCTTGCCGCGCTGGCCGTGGGCTCGGCGGCCTACGTGAGCGTGTTCATTGGGCTGATGGGCGTGGTCATCGCCGTCGGCCCCATCGTTGGGCGGCTGTTTGGCGCGCGCAGGCTGGCCGAGGCCGGCGAGCAGCTTCAGCAAGCCTTCTGGCTGGCCCTGGCGCTGGCCGTGCCGGGCTGCCTGCTGCTGGCCTTTCCACAGCCCTTCCTGGCCGTGGCGCAAGCCACGCCGGAGGTGGCGCAGCGCGTGCGCGGCTACATGGCGGCAGTGGCGTTTGCGCTGCCGGCCGCGTTGGTGTTCGCGGCTTTCAGAGGGTTCAACACCGCCGTGTCGCGGCCCAAGGCGGTGATGGCGCTGCAGGTGGGCGGGCTGTTCCTGAAACTGCCGCTGTCCTGGCTGCTGGTGTTCGGGGCGCCGCGGCTGGGTTTAGAGCCCTTGGGCGTCACGGGCTGCGGCATCGCCACTGCCGTGGTGATGTGGGCGCAGGCGCTGGCGGCCTGGACGCTGCTGCGCCGCGACCCGTTCTACGTACCTTTCAAATTGCGCCGCGTGTGCGCGCCGCGGTGGGCGTCCATCCGGGACATGCTCAAGCTGGGCGTGCCCATGGGGTTGTCCATCGTGGTGGAAGTGACGGGCTTCACCTTCATGGCCATCTTCATCGCCCGCCTGGGAACCTTGCCGGTGGCGGGGCACCAGATCGCGGCCAACTTGGCCGGGCTGCTCTACATGCTGCCGCTGGCCATCGGCAACGCCTGCGGCACGCTGGTGGCGCAGCGCATAGGTGCCGGGGACCCTGCCGGTGCCTGCCGGCTGGGCTGGCGCGGCGTGCAACTTGGGCTGGCGGCGGCGCTGCTGTTTGGGCTGGCACTGTTTCTGGGCCGCCATGCTGTCCTGGGCCTGTACACGCACGAGGCCGGAGTGGCTGCCGCGGCGCTGCCGCTGCTGAGCTGGCTGGCGCTTTATCACGTGGGCGACGCGGTGCAGGCCGTCGTGGCCGCCGTGCTGCGCGCCTGGCACGTCACCACGCTGCCCATGTTCATTTACGCCCTGGCGGTATGGGTGCTGGGCTTAGGCGGTGGTTATTTGCTCGCCTTCGACATGGTGCATGCCAGTGAGGTTTGGCGGGGAGCCCGCGGGTTTTGGGCAGCTGCAGCGGTGGGATTGATGAGCGCGGCACTCGCACTGGCCGGGCTTTTGGCGCGGGTCAACCGCAAAACCAAATCGGTTAAGCGCAACGCATAGAAAACCAAGCCGTCATTAAGCGAAGACCGGAATTCACGCCTTCCAATGAATTGCCATGGGAGTATTTGGCAAATGCCAACCCC
>NZ_JAXOJX010000106.1:0-19902 GCF_034427735.1 Azohydromonas lata | reverse complement strand
CGCCAGGAGCTGGCGCAGCGCGTTGGCGCGCGAGACGGGATGCACGCGACGTAACGTGAGCCACGCGGGCGGCACCTGCGCCACGCGGCGGCTGGTCAGGCGCAGGATGGCGGCTTCGCGCGCCGCGTCGTCGCGCCCAAGCAGCAGCGCGGGCAGCGCCGCCAGCGCCGCGGGGCGCAGCCGCCGGTGCAGCGGCTGCAGGCCGCGCAGGCTGGTGTTGATCAATACGCCGGCCGCGATCTCCTCCGGATGCGCCGAGCCCCAGGCCAGCGCCGCCATTGCGCCCAGCGACAGCGCCACCACGTGGTAGGGCGGCCCCGCGCCTTGCGCGCGCAACTGCCCGCGGCAGCGCGCGGCCATCTCGGCCATGCGCAGCGGGCTGGCTTGCGCGTGCAGCACGCCGTTGCCCGGCAGGTCCGGCATGAGCACGCGGCCCGGCAGCCGCGCGGCCAGCGTGTCGGGGAAGCCGCCCCAGTGCCCGGCCTCGCGCGTGAGCCCGCGCAGCAGCACCCAGGTGCGCGGCGGCGCGGCGCGGCGGTCTTCAAGGTCCGCACCGGACGGGGGCGCCGCCGCGTCGCTCACGCCGCGTACCAGCGCTGCATCGCCAGCGCGCGCTGGTGCTCGCGCTGCACGCCTTGCGGGCACCAGGCGCGGTGGCTGCAGGCGGCGCGGGAGGTGAAATCCAGCCAGGCCAGGTGGCGGCGCAGCACGCGGGCGTGGCGGTGGTCGGCCAGCGGGTTGAAGAGGCCTTGGGCCGAGAAGAGCTGGCTGGGCCGCTTGCGCACCCACAGCCACGAGCCCATCTCCAGCGTCAGCGGCAGGAAGGTGCGCGCGGGCGCGGCGTCGCAGGCGCGGCGGTAGAGGAAATCCCACAGGTCGCCATGCGCGAGGTAGTGGCGGCTCTGGGGCTCGAAGACGTAGCGGTGCTGCGGCAGCGACTCGTCCAGCAGCCCGCACAGGGCGTGCAGCTCCGCCAGGTGCGGCACGGGCGCGCGCGTGCCGGCATAGGGAAACCACAGCCGGTCGCGCAGGCCGAAGCCGGAGTGGCAGTCCACGGCCAGGCTGAAGTCGTGGCTGAGCAGCTCGCGCTCCACCACGGCGCACAGCGCCTGGCTTTCCGGCTGCAGCGGCGCGTGCCGCGGGCCGCGGTACCAGGGCAGGCGGCGCGACAGGCGCTGCCCGCCCACCAGCGGCGCGGCGCGCTCCAGCGCGTCCACGGGGGCGTTGCGCATGAGGTCCACGCCCTGCGGATTGGCGCGCGTGCCGTTGACCAGCCCGCCCGGGTTGACCACGGGCATGAACACCAGCCGCATGCGCTCCAGTTGCCGGTGCAACAGCGCGTCCCAGCGCAGCCGCGTGAGCACGCTGCGCAGGAAGCACAGCACCACCGCCGCGCCGATGCGCTCCAGCCCGTGCACGCCGCCGAAGAAGCCGGCCGCGGGCGCGTCCGGCGCCGGGTTGCCCAGCGTGAGCGCCAGCACGGGCAGGCGGCGCGGGCCGGCCTGCACCTCGCACACGGTGCGCACCTGCAGCTCGGCCGTGGCGGCGTCGAGCAGGCGCTGCAGCTCCGTCAGCTCCGCGGGCTCGGTTGGTGGGCGCATGCGTCCTCCTGGGGGCGGTTCAGGGCGGGCAGGGTGCGCCGCCCGCCGGGCGCCGAAGCAGGCGGCGCGCCCGCCAGGAACGCGCGGACGCGGGCCGGGCCCCGTCAGCCCTTCTTGGGCCGCCCGGCCTTGAGCGGCGTGAGCTCTTCCAGCGCGGCCTGCAGCTTGGCGTCGTCCAGCGCGGCCAGGGCGTGCAGGCCGGCGCGCAGCAGCTCGCTCTTCTTGGCCGGCCGCTTGAAGCCCAGGGCGCGGTCCTTGAGCACGGCGATCAGCGCGAAGTCGCCGCGCGGCATGGTGAAGCTGTCGCGCACCAGCTTGGGCTTCACGACGGGCTTGTCCTCGCCGGCCTCCTTGTCCTTGGCGTCCTTCGGCTTGGCCTCGGCCTTGGCCGGCTTGGCGGCTTTTTCAGCCTTGGGCGGCTTGGCGGTCTTCCCCGCCTTTTCAGGCTTTCCGGCCTTTTCCACGGTCTCCGCCTTGCCGGCCTTCAGCGGCTTGTCGGCCAGGGCCAGCGGCGCGGACTTGGCGGGTTTCGCGGCTTGGCGCACCGCCTGGGCCGGCTTGTCGCCCTGCACGGCCTGCGCCGCCGCCTTGGCCAGCCGCGTCGGCCTGGCCTTGGGCGGCTTCGCGGGTGCGGACACAGCCGGTGCAGCCGATGCGGCCGTTTCGGCCGGCACCGCTGCGACCAGGGCCACGGCCGCCGGCTCGGCAGCGTCAACTGCGGCGGGAGCGGATTCGACCGCCGGCACCACCACCGCCACCGGCACCACGGGCGTGGCCGCCACGGTGGCGGCCGCGGGCTCGGCCGGCGCGGCGGCGCCTTCGAGCAGCACGGACGGGGCGGTTGCGTTCTTGCGCGGCATGGAATCCTCCTGAAAAATGGGATAAATCGTTTATACCATTTTCAACCACCGGCAAGCCACGGGTGAGGCACTCGCGCTAACCCCGAAATCGAACTGCTGGCAATCCCCCATTCGAAGAGGTGGAGCCCTACTGCGGGGGAGGGTCAAGCCTGTGGCGCGCCAACGCAGCTTCCGCTACGGGGAAACAATGATGGAAAATTTGCAATAGGCGCTTGCGCTACCCCCTGCACAGGTGAGAGGGCGCGTAGGCGCAGCGCCACACAAAGCTTGCGAGCGCGGGCGGGACGTTGTGTGGCGCGGCATGCGGCACGCGCACAGTCGTTCACATCCAGCAAGGCCGACTTTGGGCGGCCGGAGAATTTCAATGCACACACTCAACGCCATGGCACTGATCGCGCGCGCGGTGCACCTGGCTGATTCGGACTTCGCAGGGGACCCGCTCATGGAGGCCTGCCGCTGCGCCTCGTGGGAAGACAGGCAGGCCGTGCTGTGCATCGTGCGCTCGCGCCCAATGCTGTCGCAGGAAGCCCATCCCACGCCGGAAAAAGTCATGCAGGCGCTGCGCCAGATGCTGCACGAACAGGGGCCCGCCAAGCCGCAGTCCAGCGTGGGCACCCTGCAAGCCGCGCTGCCTTGAGGCAGCCCTGCGCGCGTCAGCGCAGGAAGGCGTGCTGCGCGCGGGCCGATGCGCCCGCCGCGGCGGCCCCGGGCACCTTGATGCGGTTGCTCAGGCCGACCAGGCCGGCGAGGTCGCGCATGGCCTCTTCCACGCGCTTGCGCAGCGAGGGGCGGTCCACCTCGCCGTCCAGCGTCAGCCAGCCGTCGTCCACGCTGATGTGCACGTCGTCCAGCAGCGAAGGCGCCGACCACTGCAGCGCCGCGCGCGCGGCCTGGGCGATCTCGGCATCGGCGCGCTGGTCCTCGGGCGCCAACACCACTTCGATATCGAGCTTGAAGCTGCGCGCGCCATTGAGGCGCTGCAACAGCTTCTCCACCGCGCAGCGGTCGGTGTAGGCCGGCACCCGGCCCGCCAGCGTGACTTCGCCATCGCGCACCTTGACCTTGAGGCCCAGCACCTTGACCGCAGGGTCCCAGGCCAGTTCGGCCTCCACGTCACGCTTCAAATCGGCATCGGTCTCCATGTCTCGCTCCTTGGGGGTGGGCTGTGCCTCTAGCGTGCCCGGCCAGCTTTGCGGCGGGCTTACTTCACAGGTCGCCAAAGCCCAAACCCTATGCTCCAAAACCCTAGGTTCGGCTTTCGCGACCGGCATCCGCAGGCCTGCGCAGGCGTGCGCACGCCGCAACCGACCCAGGGTTACCGGCCCACGCCGGTGCCGGTTTGCGTCAACTCAAACCCAGCCCAAAACAAAGTGCAGCTTTGGTAAACACCTGCGCCGCAGGCGCCGCCAATCACCAAAGTCATTTCTCTTCTAGGAAAAACCCGGTGTTGCACAAAAACGTCGCGCCTTTCCACCGCGAGGCTGACCAAAGTCACCATAAGTTTCCCTGGCAAGAAACTAATACGGCGCTCACAATTCCAACCAGGACGCACCCCGTCGAATACCATTTACACAGGAAAAGTTTTCAGGCATGGTTTGCACACGGTAGTCGGAAATTCAAAGAGCGGGTGGTGAACAAATGGTTTGCACCTGCCATGAAAGAGGCTGTCCCATGACGAGAAAAGATCCATTCCAAGTTGGCGCAGGCCCGCTGCCCGCCCAGGAAGCTCACCGCTGCAGCAAGAATGCGCGCCGAAGATGCCGGCCCGCACCTCATTGAGCCGCACGGCGCGCACAGCAAAAATCTGGCGGCTGTGAATAGCCGAAATGTCCCGACCGGCAAATAGTGCCGGCTGGATATTGCCGCCTGCCTGATTCCCTTCGTACAGCCCAACACCGCCAACCGCGACATTTCGGTTGCGGCTTTGGCGAGATTGGCACCGTGGTTTGAATCCAGGCTCGCACCCGATTTTTCACACGGTCTTTGGTGTGGTTTTCGCACGGCATTTGTTTGCCGGTTTTGATGATTTCAATCCATGCGGCGGCGGCTGCTGGAGGGTATTTCTTGGCCAACGTCAGGGCGATTCATTCGGTCGGCGATTCCATAGTCACATTCCTGCGCAATACCTATCCCAGCACCTTGTATGGGAATAACGCGCCGGCATGCGAGTTTGAATTGCTGGCCAGCAGCCAGCTCTCGGCCGAGCCCGCGGAGGACGGCCGCATGCGGCTGCTGCTCTACCGCGTGACCATGAACGAGCACGCGCGCCAGGCGCCGGGCCGCGGCGGCCGCAGCGACGCCGGCGCGCTGTCGCTGGACCTGCACTACCTGCTCAGCGCCTGGTTCGACAACGCCGAGGCCGAGCACATCGCCTTCGCCTGGACGCTGCGCCAGCTCCACCTGCACCCGGTGCTGGACGCCTCCTCGCTCACGCCCGCGGCCGCTTGGGCGCCGGACGAGATCATCCAGCTCGTCCCGGCGGAGCTCTCCACCGAGGACTTGATGCGCATCTGGGACGCCGTGGTGCCGTCCTACCGCCTCTCCGCCTCCTTCGTGGCCCGCGTCGTGCGGCTGGACCCCGACGAGGACCGCGAGCAGTTCGCCCCCGTGGTGGCGCGCCGCCTGGCGCTGGGCCGGGAGGTGAAGCCGTGACGCGTGAGCTGCTGGAGCTGGAGCGCGACGAGCACCGCGTGCTGGCCGCCGTGGAGTTCGTGGACGCCACCAGCGGCGCGCGCATCGCCGAGCCGCTGCGCGTGGCGCCGGCCGACCCGGCCGACGCCATCGCCGCCGCCAGTCGCTGGCTGCGCAACCGCGGCGGGCTGCTGGTGCTGTGGTCGCACCCGGCGCTGGCGGCGCATGCCGCGGCCTTCAGCACGCCGCCCGCGCTGCCGGCCCTGGGCAGCGTGGCCCTGGCCCTGCGCGTGGCCGACCCCGCCGGCCGCTACCAGGCACGCGCCTTCACCCTGGCGCTGCCGCGCGACCCGGACCCCGCGCACGCCGCCCAAGCAGGCTCGCTGTTCAGGCCGCAGCGTGTGGAGCTCTTTCGCAGCGCCGCGGCGCCGCTGGTGGGCAACTGGACACCGCTGCACGTGCGCGTGGCCGAAGCTGGCGGCGACCTGTTGGGCGGCACGCTCATCGAAGTGCGCGGCGCGGGCGACGCCTTGCTGGCACGCGGCAGCACCGACTGGCGCGGCGAGGCGCTGCTGCCCGTGGCCGCGCTGCCCATCACCACCTGGGGCGCGGACGACGGCGACGTGGTCGTCACGGAGACCGCCGCCACCGTGCACGCCTTTCACGTCGCGGCGCTGGGCACGCGCACGCCGCCCGCGTGGGTCGCGGACGGGCGCGCGCCCGCGCCCGCGCTGGCGCCTTGTCCCGATCCCGACGTCCTGGGCAGCCACCCGCAGCGCGTGGCCGCCACGCCGCAGCCCGTGGCCCTGGCCGCGCGGCGCGGCGTCCGGGTGGCGCTGACCCTCACCCTGCCCTGAAACCCGCCATGAACGCCCCCGCCGCCCCGCGGACCACGTTCCCTGGACCCATAGGAGAGTCCCATGCCTGAATACCTGGCGCCCGGTGTGTACGTCGAGGAAACGAGCTTCCGTGCCAAGTCCATAGAGGGCGTGAGCACCAGCACCAGCGCCTTCGTGGGCCCCACCCGGCGCGGCCCCGTGGGGGTGCGCTCCGAGCTGATCACGAGCTTGGGCGAGTTCGAGCGCTACTACGGCAGCCAGCAGGTGCTGGCCCTCACCGGCGCCACCACCTACGCGCAGCGCATCAACCACCTGGCGCAGGCGGTGCGCAACTACTTCGACAACGGCGGCTCGCGGCTGTACGTGGTGCGCACGGCCAACGGCGCCGTGGCCGCGACGCGCGAGCTGGTGGCCAACCCGGGCGCCAACAAGAACATCACCGCGCTGGCGCGCTTTCCCGGCGAGGCCGGCAACGGGCGGCTGACCATGCGCGTGGTGGTGAAACCCGTCACCGGCACGCGGGCCCTGGGCGCGCTGCCCGCGGGCAGCATGGTGCAGGTCACCGTGGGCCAGACCACCACGCAGTACGTCAAGGCCCCCACCGGCGCCTGGCAGGACGCCACGACGCCCACGCCCGGCACGCTCGCCGTCACCGACGCCACCGTGGCGCAGCTGCTCACGCTCACGGTGGAGTTCACCGACGCCGACGGCGCCACGCAGGTGTTCGACGAGCTGGGCTTTGCCGCCGGCCACCCGCGTTGGGCCGGCACCGTGCTGGCCGCCGACCCGGCCAACCGCGCCGACGCGCTGGTCAACGCCCTTGGCCTGCAGTTCGGCTCGGCCGTCACGCCCTTCGAGCTGCGCACGGCCGTGCTGGCGCTGGCGGCCGTGCCCAACGACCCGGACGGGCGCCGCTTCACCACGCTGGGCAGCGGCAGCGACGGGACCGCCCCCGTCATCGGCGACGCCACCACCGCGGGCACCTACACCCACGCGCTGGCGCAGCTCGTGGGCGTGGAGGACGTGAGCATCGTCGCCGCCCCGGGCTCCAGCGCCTACGCCGACGCCGCGGCCGTGGCCCTGGCCCTCATCACCCATGCCGAGTCGCGCCGCGCCTACCGCATCGCCGTGCTGGACACGCCGGCGCTGCAGACGCCGCAGCAGGTGCGCGACGCCCGCGCCGCGCTGGACTCGCGCTACGCCGCGCTCTACTACCCCTGGGTCATCACGGCCAACCCCATGGCCCGCCCCGGGCGCGACGACATCCCCAGGGAGATCGCGCTGCCGCCCTCGGGCTTCGTGTGCGGCGTGTACGCGCGCAACGACAGCGAGCGCGGCGTGCACAAGGCCCCGGCCAACGAGGTGGTGCGCGGCGCGCTGCGCTTCCAGGCCGACATCAACTTCGCGCAGCAGGAGGCGCTCAACCCTTCCGGCGTCAACTGCCTGCGCCTGCTGCCCGGGCGGGGCCTGCGCGTGTGGGGCGCGCGGCTGATCTCCAGCGACCCCGAGTGGAAATACGTCAGCGACCGGCGCTACTTCAACTACCTGGAAGCCTCCATCGACCGCGGCACGCAGTGGGCCGTCTTCGAGCCCAACGGCGAGGCGCTGTGGGCCAACGTGCGCCAGACCATCAGCGACTTCCTGCTCGCCGAATGGCGCAACGGCGCCATGCTGGGGACGACGCCGGAGCAGGCCTTCTTCGTGCGCTGCGACCGCAGCACCATGACGCAAAACGACCTGGACAACGGGCGGCTCATCTGCCTCATCGGCGTGGCCATCGTCAAGCCGGCCGAGTTCGTGATCTTCCGCATCGGCCAGAAGACGGCCGACGCGCGCGAATGAGCGCCGCACCTTCCCAAGCATCGAGCCGTCACGCCCGCAACCACCGCACCAGGAGCTGATCCATGGCCAGTCGCACCACGCCTTACGGCGCCTTCAACTTCGTCGTCAATTTCGACGGCGGCCAGGTCTTCGGCGGCTTTTCCGACGTTTCCGGCATAGGCACGGAGATGACGGTGGCCGAGTACCGCAACGGCAACGACCGCGAGAACCACGTGCGCAAGGTGCCGGGCGTGCACAAGGTGGGCGACGTCACGCTCAAGCGCGGCGTGGTGGATTCCAAGTCGCTGTTCGACTGGATCAAGGACGTGCGGCTCAACGGCGTCAAGGGCCAGAAGAAGAGCGTGACCATCACGCTGCTGGACGAGGCGCAAGCCGCCGTCCAGACCTGGGTGCTGGGCAACGTGATCCCGCTGAAGTACACGGGGCCCACGCTGGCGGGCAAGGGCGGCGGCGACGTGGCGATGGAAGAGATCGTGCTCTCGGCCGAGAGCCTGAGCATCGAGTGAGGCCCGCGGCGGCCACCGCTCCCTACTGAACCTGAACCCGCACCCGCGCCACGCCATGGGCCTGATCTTCGAAACCGCCACCCCCGCGCCGCTCACCTCGCCCGCGCGCGCCGACGTGGCCTGCTTCGTGGGTTTCATCCAGCGGCGCCCGGCCGGCGTCCCGGCGGGCGCCGGCGAGGCCGACTTGCTGCTGCCCGTGGTGGTAGACGGCTGGAATGCCTTCGACGCGCTGTTCGATTGGGCCGCGCGGCCCGTGTCCACGGCCGAGGCCTCGGGGCTGTGCGCCACCTGGCTGGGCGCGGCCGTGCGCAGCTTCTTCGCCGCGGGCGGGCGCCGTGCCGTCATCGTGCGCTGCGGCGACCCCGCGCCGCTGCTGGCCGACCAGGCGCTGGACGACGCCACCCGCGCCCAGCGCCTGCGCGCGCTGCTGGGCAACGCCGTGCCCTGGAGCCCGCTGGAGCCCGCTGCCTGGCGGGGCCTGGCGCACCTCTTCGGCCTGGACGAGCCCGCCATGGTCTGCCTGCCGGACCTGCCGGAGCTCTACGCGGCCACGCCGGCGCGCGCGCCCCTGCCGCCGGACGAGGTGTCCGCGCCCGAAGGTTTCGTGGAGTGCAGCGACAACGACGTCGCCGCGCCCGCGCCGCTGCTGCTGCGCCGGTTGCGCGCGCCCGCGCTGGACGTGGCCGGCTTGAAGCGCTGGTCCGCCGCCGTGGGCGAGGTCGCCGGCTTTCTGTCGCGCTGGCGGCGCGACTGCCTCTTCGTCGGCGCGCTGCCCATGTGCCGCGGCGACGAAGCGGGCGAGGCCGCCCGGCAGGCGCAGGGCACGCGGCTCGATCCGCTGGCCTGGCTGGATGCGGCCGAGCCCGCGCCGCAAGGCGGGCTGCCCGCGCGCGACGCCCGCAGCGCCTTCGTGCAATTGGGCTGGCCCTGGCTGCGCACGCCCTGGAGCGCCGACCTGCCGCAGGGGCTGGAACCGCCTGACGGGCTGCTGGCGGGGCACGTGGCCGCCTCGGCGCTGGCGCAAGGCTGCTATCGCAGCGCCGCGGGGCGCGCGGCGCCGGTGCTGGAGGCTGAGCCGGTGCCGGCGTTGGGCGGCGGTGCCAGCTCGCCCTGGGAACAGTTCTCGCGCCGCGTGTGCCTGTTCGCGCCGGGCGCGGGCGCTTGGACGCTGATGTCTGACGCCACCACGGCGCGCGACGCCGCCTGGCGCGCGGGCGCCGTCTCTCGCCTCATGGCCAGCGTGCTGCGCGCGGCACGCGCGGTGGGGCAGGAGCAGCTTTTCGACGCCAACGGCCCCGCCACCTGGGCGGCGGTGCGCCGCGCCATGGAATCGCTGCTGCGCGACTACTGGGCCGCCGGCGGTTTACAAGGCGCCACGGCCGACGACGCCTTCGTCGTGCGCTGCGGCCCGCAGACCATGACCCAGGCCGACCTGGACAACGGGCGGCTGCGCGTGGAAGTGGCGCTGGTGCCCGCGGCCTCGGTGGAGCGCATCACCGTGGTGCTGGCGCTGGGCGACGCGGCCCGCGGTGCGGTCCCCGCAACGGAGCTGGCGTGATGGCGCTCAACGACACCTCTCCCGCCGCCGAGGCGCCCTGGCAGGTCTTTCGCTTCCTGGTGACCTTCCAGCGCGCCACGCTGCCCGGCGCCCAGGCCGCGGGCGGCAGCGGCGCGGTGGATATCTGCCAGGGCGGCTTTTCGGAGTGCACGGGGCTGGAGGCCACCATGGAGCCCAAGGCCATCAAGGCCGGCGGCATGAACTACGGCGCGGCGCAGCGCGTTGGGCCGGTGAGCTTCGCCACCGTGGTGCTCAAGCGCGGCATGACCAGCACGCGCCACCTCTGGGAGTGGTTCGCCCGCGTGGCCGGCGGCGCCAGCGCCTACCGGCTGGACGTGCGCATACAGCTGCTGGACGGCGCGGGCTCGCCCGCGCTGACCTGGGTGCTGGAGCGCGCGCTGCCCGTGAAGTTCAAGGCGGCCGACGTCAACGCCCGCGGCACGGAGATCGGCATCGAGGAGCTGCACCTCGTCCACGAGGGCCTGCGCCTGGAGGGCAGCGGGGGCGGCGAGGGCGGCGGCACGGCCGCGCCCGCCCAAGGAGCCGCGCCATGAGCCTCACCCCCTCGCCGCGCACGCCGGCCCTGGCCAAGTTCCGCACCGTCTCGCCGGGCGAGACGGTGGAGGTCACGGTCCACTTCAACCCCGCCTCGCTGCAGTACACGCTGACCAACAACGTCGAGCCCGCCCCCGGCGGGCGCAAGGTGCAGTACGTCAGCCAGACCACGGCCAAGCTCAGCATGGAGCTGACCTTCGACACCACGCACAGCGGCCACGACGTGCGCGAAGACACGCTCAAGATGGCCAGGCTGCTGCAGCCCCTGGGCCCGGACGGCCAGCGCACGCCGCCGGTGGTGGAGTTCACCTGGGGCACCTACGGCTTTCGCGGCACGGTGGAGCAGTTCCGCGAGACGCTGGACTTCTTTTCGCCGGAAGGCGTGCCGCTGCGCAGCGGCATCAGCCTGACGCTCACCACCAACGAGGCCACCTTCAGCGCCGACACCAGCGCGCGCACCGGCGTGGCCGGCGACGACGGCGGCGGCGACGTCGCCCGCATGCCCGCGCCGCCCGGCGGTCCGGCCGGCGCCGCCAGCGCCCTGGGGCGGCCGGACGCCGCGCGCGCCATCGCCTCGGCCAACGCCAGTGCCAGCCTGCGCTTCTCCGCGGGGGCCGAGCTGGCCGTGGGTGCCGGCGCCGGCGTGAAGCTGCAGGCCGCCGCGGCGTTCTCGGCCGGCGCCTCGGCTGGGGCCGGGTTCGGATTAGGCATCGGCGGCGGCGCCGGCCTGGGCCTGTCCGCGGGCGCGCAGTTCAGCGCGGGGGCCGGCGCAGGCGCAGGGTTCGGCGCTGCAGCGGGCTTCAGCGGCGGCGCAAGCGCGGGCCTGGGCTTGAGTGCCGGTGCGGGCGTGGGGCTGTCGGCCTCCGGCGGCGTGGGCGGCCCGGCCGGCCTGCAGGCGGATTTCTCGGGGCTGCGGGCCGGCGTGTCCGTGAGTCCGCAGGCGGCGCTGCCCAGCGCGCGCAGCGCGTTCGCGCTCACCAGCACGGCCCCGGCACAGGGCGCTGCCTTCGGCGTGGGCGGGCGGCTGCAGGGCGGCGCGGGCGCCAGCCTGGCCGTGGACGTCAGCGGTGACGGCGGCCTCAACAGCCGGCTGAAGTTCGGCCCCTGACCGCGCCTCCCAGCCACAACAGCACACCACCACACGACCACACGAGGACCTCCGCCATGCCCATCGTCTTTGAAGAAGTGGACGCCACCGTGCAGCCCGCCAATGGCGGCACGCCGCAGGCGCAGGCCGCGCAGCCGGGCGCCGGCACCGACACCCCCGAGGAGCGCGCCGACGCCCTGCGCCATGCCCTGGCGCTGATGGCCGAACGGGCGCTGCGGCTCAAGGCGGACTGACGCGCTTCCAAGCCCCCAAAACGCCATGCCCGCCGCGCCCACCATCTACGCCGCCACGCCCACGCTGCGCCTTGCCGGCCAGGAGGACGTGCGTGCGAGCAAGCTCATCGTGGCGCTGGCCGTGCAGGAGCAGGAGGGCGGGCTCAGCGCACTGGAGCTGCGGCTGTCCAACGTCGCCAGCCTGTCCAGCGGCGGCGCGGAGCTGGCCTTCGGCGCCGGCTCGGCCCTCGACCTGGGCAAGGACATCCAGGTCTATTTGGGCGACGAGCGCGAGCCGCGCGAGGTCTTCCGCGGCGTGGTCACGGCGCTGGAATGGCGCTTCGGCCCAAGCGAGACGCCGGAGCTGGTCGTGCTGGCCGAAGACGCGCTGCAGCGCGCGCGGCTGGCGCGGCGCAGCGCCACCTACGCCGACGCCACGCCGGCCGAGGTGGTCAACACCATGGCCTCGCGCCTGGCCCTGCGGCCCGTGCTCACCGGGCTGGACGCGCCGCGCGCCACCTGGGCGCAGCTCAACGAGAGCGACCTGTCCTTCCTGCGCCGGCTGCTGGGCGCGCTGGACGCCGACCTGCAGATCGTGGGCGAGGAGCTGCACGTGTCTCCACGCGGCGACGTGCGCCGCGGCGCGCTGACGCTGGACCTCAACGACACGCTGATCTCCGCGCGCGCCGTCGCCGACCTGTCGCAGCAGGCCACGCAGGTGACGGTGCGGGGCTGGAACCCCGTGGACGGCAGCGCAGTGGAGGCCAGCGTCGGCAGCGGCGCGCATGTGGGCCCGGGCCAGGGCCGCAGCGGCGCGCAGGTGCTGCGCAGCGCGCTGGGGGGCGAGCGCACCGAACACCTGGCGCACGTGAGCGTGTCCACGCAGGAGGAAGCCCGCGCCGTGGCGCAGGCGGCCTTCGACCTGCGCGCGCGCCGCTTCGTGTGCGTGGAGGGCAAGGCCGAGGGCAACGCGCAACTGCGCGTGGGCGCCCACGTCACCCTGGCCGGGCTGGAGCCGCGGCTGGACAACACCTACTACGTCGTCCGCGCCCGCCACGTCTGGGACCGCGTGCGCGGCTACTTCACCGAGTTCGGCGCCGAGTGCGCCTGGCTGGGTTGACGAGAGGAGGGCAGAGATGGGCTGGATTGCTGCTCAGGGAAAGAAGCCTGGAAGGCCTGCGCCTCCCGCCAGCCCATCCGCTTCGATCCCTACTTCGTCATGCCCGCGAAAGCGGGCATCCACGAACGCCGAGGTGTGGCCCTGGAACCGCACCGCGCAACGCCCACACCAGCGCGCCGCCACCTCGGTAGGCGTGGATGCCCGCATTCGCGGGCATGACGGGTGGGGGTGCGGCGCACCAGTGCCACAGGACCGCCGGATGACTTCAGTTTTGGCCGGACAGCCGCACCCATGACCCCCGACACCCTGCTCACCCGCCCAATGGCCCTGTTCGCCCAGGCGCAACTGGCGAAGGTCGTGAACCTCGACGATCCCGCCGCGCTCAACCGCGTGCAGATCCGGCTGGTGGCCTTCGACGCCATGGACGGCCAGGACGCGCCGCTGTGGGCGCGCGTGGTCTGCCCCTTCGCGGGCGACGACCGCGGCGCCTTCTGGATGCCGGACGTGGACGACGAGGTGCTGGTGGTCTTTGCCGGCGGCGACCCGCGCCACCCGCTGGTGCTGGGCGGCCTGTGGAACGGCAGTGCCAAGGCGCCGGCCGACCTGGGCGCGCAAGGCAACACCACCAAGCGGCTGCGTTCGAAAAACGGCATCACCGTGACCCTGGAAGACCGGCAGGGCCAGGAGACGCTAACGCTGGAAACCCCCGGCGGCCAGTCCCTCACGCTCAAGGACGGCCCCAGCAAGGTGGACATCCAGGACAGCAACGGCAACCGCGTGACGCTGGAGAGCGCCGGCATCACCGTGCAGGCCGCCGCCAAGGTCACGGTGCAGGCCTCGCAGGTCAACGTGTCCGCGGGCATGGTGCAGGTGGACGCCGCCATGTCCAAGTTCAGCGGCGTGGTGCAGTGCGACGTGCTCATGGCCACCACCGTCGTGGCCACGACCTACACGCCGGGCGCCGGCAACATTTGGTGAAGGGACGCGCCATGCGACACGAGCTGCACATCGGCGCCCCGCGCGACATCGCCGCGCCCCTCGCGCCGGACCAGGACGGCCCGCCCGCGCTGCTGCAGCGCAGCGACGCCGACTTCATCGGCTCCACGCTGCAACAACTGCGCAGCAGCGAGGGCCGCGGCGCGCTGCGCCAGCTGCTGGCCACCGCCACCGACGCCCAGGGCACGCGCAAGCTCTTCCAGCCCGTGCAGCGCCAGTTCCACCTGGCCCTGGCCGAGCTGTGGTGCGCGCGGACGGGCACGCCGCGGCTGGACCCGCGGCGCATCGCATCGGCCGGGTTGGTCATCCGCCGCGTGCGCCAGGACGCGCAGGGCCGCGAAGTGCTGGAAGGCTGGATGAAGGCCGGCGGCCGCCTGCGCGGCTGGGTGCCCATCGTCCGCTTGGGCGAGGACGGCGCCGACCCGCGCGCCGAGCTGCGCCTGCCCGCCCCGGGCGTGGGCGTGGCCGCCAACGCCACCTTGGGCCGCGAGCTGCGCCGCCTGGCGCTGGAACGCGAAGACGCGGTGCTGGACGAGCAGTTCACCCCCGCCTTCGTCGCCCCGCCGGACGTGTGCGCCGAGGCCAACAAGACCCTGGTCTACGCCATGGTGCCCACCACCAGCAGCGAGATCGCCAGCGTGCCCGCCACGCCGCAGGACGCCTTTGGCGACGGCTTCCATGCCGACGACCCCGATTTCGTCCAACACCTGGTGGAGCCGCTGCGCGGGCAAGCGATGGATTTCGTCCTGCCCGGCGAAACGGTGCGCCCGCAATGGTTCGAGGCCGCCGAAGCCCCGGGCACGCAGCCGCCCAAGGATTTGCCGGCGAGCCACTGGAGCACGCTGCAGACCGACGCCGGCCGGCTGGGCATGCGCCGTTTCACGCTCCTGCTGCGCCAGCTCGCCGCCGAGTTCGATGCGTTTGGCGACAGCGCGGGCGGCCAGGCCGTGTTCGCGGAGCTGCAGCGCATCCAGCTGCCGCTGCCGCCGCGCCAGCAGGAGGACGGCAGCCTGCTGCAGCGCTTCACGGCCGCAGGCGACTTCCTCAAGGCCGCCTACCGCGTCGTCATCGAGCAGGACGTCTCCGGCGGGCAGCCGGAGATGCCGCAGTCCTGGCCCGCAGCGGCCGACGCCGACGCGCGCCGGCTGCGCCAGCAACTGGCCGCCGCCGTGCGCGAGCGCTTCGTCGCCATGAAGGGATCGCCCGGCCGCTACGACGAGCCCGGCGCGCGCTACCGGCTGCGCCTGTTCGTCCGCCTCAAGCCGGAGCCCGGCACCGAGGGCTGGTGCCGCGGCCACACGCTGTGGAGCGGCTACAGCGAGCCCTTCGTGATCGCGCCCTGGTACGAAGGCGGCGGCGCGCCGCCCGTGCAGGTGCCGCTGCCCGACCCGACGGACCGCGATTTCCTGCGCTCGCTCAAGCCCAACGTGGCCTTCGTGGTGCCGCCCTCGCTGCAGAACCTGCTGAACGGCAACCCCAAGGACCTGATGGACGGCAAGGGCGACACCAAGGGGCCGGCGCTGGGCTGGATCTGCGGCTTCAACATCCCGCTGATCACGATCTGCGCCTTCATCGTCCTGAGCATCTTCTTCTCGCTGTTCAACCTGATCTTCTGGTGGCTGCCCTTCCTGAAGATCTGCATTCCCTTCCCCAAGAGGAGCGGCGGCAATGGCTGACATCGCACCTGCGCTCATCGGCTGGCCGCTGCTGGCGCTGCCCGAAGACGACGGCACGCTGCGCTACCCCGACCTGGAGCGCAGCGTGCGCGATTCGATCCGCGTGATCCTGTCCACCACGCCGGGCGAGCAGCTCATGCGGCCGGCGTTCGGCGCGGGGCTGGAGCGGCTGCTGCACGAGCCCAACACCCTGGCCACGCGGGCGCGGCTGCGCGAGCTGATCCAGGACGCGCTCTCGCGCTGGGAGCGCCGCATCGTGCTGGACCGCGTGGACGTGTGGGAGCTGCCGGACGACCCCGGCGCGCTGCGCGTGGACATCGGCTACCGGATCGTTCGCACCGGCGCGAACGCCACGCTGGCGTTGACCATGCAACTGCAGGGCTGAGACACCGAGCTGAGCCACCGAGGTTTCGCACATGCCCATACAAGCACCCCTGCTCGACGACCGCCGCTTCGACGACCTGGTGGCCGACATGGTCGCGCGCATTCCGGCGCACACGCCGGAGTGGACCAACCCCCGCCCCGGCGACCCGGGCCGCACGCTCATCGAGCTGTTCGCCTGGCTGGGCGACGCGCTGCTCTACCGCGTCAACCTCATTCCCGAGCGGCAGCGACTGGTCTTCCTGAAACTGCTGGGCATGGGGCTGCGGCCGGCGCGCGCGGCTTCCACCGTGGTGCAGCTCTCCTTCGCGCAGCCCACGGAATTGGCCACGGCCACGCTGGCCGCGGGCGCGGCGGTGAAGGGGCCGCTGCCTTTCGAGACGCAGTCCGAAATCACCGTGCTGCCGGTGACGGCCGAGGCCTACATCAAGCGCGCGCTGGACGACGCCGAGCGCGCGCGGCTGAGCGACGTCATCAGCGGGCTGCAGCGCATACACCGCGTCACCGGGGCGGCGGCGCCCTACGAGACGCAGCGCGTCTTTGCCGGCGAGCGCGCCGAGGCGCAGGGCGTGGACGTGTTCGCCGCCAGCGCCGACCGCGCGCTGTGGCTGGCGCTGCTGGCCCCGGCCGCGCCGCGCGGCACGCCGCAGGCCGGCGTCAACGACCAGGTGCGCGCGGCCCTGGGCGGCGGCGCGGCGCGGGTGCAGCTCAGCGTGGGCGTGGTGCCGGCGCTGCAGATGCCGGCGCTGTTCGAGGACATCGCCGCGCCCGCGCCGGTGCCCGTGGTCTGGGAGGTCAGCACCCGCGGGCGCACGGCGCTGGAGACCGACTACCTGAGCGTGGAGCCCGTGGCCGACAGCGGCGCGGGCGGCGGCAGCGAGGGCGCGGCCGACACCACGCGCGGCCTCACCCGCGCCGGCACCTTGCGGCTGCCGCTGCCGGCCCAGGATTTCCTGTGGGCCCCGTCCAACGACGTGGTGGAGAACCCGGCCGCGGGCGTGGGCGACACGCCCCCGCGCGTGGATGACGCCGAGCGCGCCGGCCGCATCGTGGCCTGGCTGCGCCTGCGCCCCCGGCCCGGCGCCAACGTGCAGCGGCTGCCGCTGTCGTGGATAGGCATCAACGCCGTCGAAATCGACCAGCGCCGCACGCTCGCGGCGCAGGTGCTGGGGGCGTCCACGGGCGCGCCCGATCAACGCTTCAGCTTGCCCGCGGGCTCGGTGGAGGCTGAAACCCTGGTGATCCAGGTGGAGGAGCCGGGCAGCGGCTGGCGCGTGTGGGGCCGGGTGGACGACCTGGCCGCCATCAGCGACGACCCGCACGTGGCGCGCGAGGCGCGGGTGTTCGAGCTGGACGCCGCCGCGGGCGAGCTGCGCTTTGGCGACGGCGTGCGCGGGCGCATCCCCGAGCACGGCATGCGCGTGCGCCTGGGCTCCGGCCGCTTTGGCGGCGGCGCGGCGGGCAACCTGCCGCCGCTCACGCTCACCGAGATCAGCGGCCGCTTCGTCAACCCGGCCGCCACGCCGGCCTTGAAAGTGGCGCAGCCGCTGGCCACACAGGGCGGGGCGGACGCGGAAACGCTGGACGAGGCGCAGCGCCGCATCCCCGCGCTGCTGCGCCACCGCGACCGCGCCGTCACCGGGCTGGACTACGAGCGCCTGGCGCGCGAGGCGCCGGGCGTGGACGTGGGCCGCGTCATGGTGCTGCCGCGCTTCATGCCGCGCGACCGGCGCTTTGAAGTGCCGGGCGTGGTGAGCGTCATGGCCTTGCCCGCGCAGCCGCTGTCGGGGGCGCCGAACCCTAGGCCGGACAAGCCGTTCCTGGAGCGGTTGCACGCGCACCTGGCGCCCAGGGCGCCGCTGGCCACGGAGCTGTACGTGATCGGCTGCGAGTACGTGCCGCTGGGCCTGGCGACGTCGGTGGCGCTGCGCGACGGCTACGGCCGCGAGGCGGTGCTGTCCGAGGTGCGCGAGGCCTTGAAGCGGCTGCTGTGGCCGCTGGCGCCGGGCGGCACGGACGGCGGCGGCTGGACCTTGGGCCGCGCGGTGCGCGAGCGCGAGCTGGAAGTGGAGATCTCCCGCGTGCCCGGCGTGCGCGAGGTGCTGGGCCTGAACCTGTTCCGCAAGGGCGTGGGCGAAACCGGGCCGCAGTGGCAGTTGCTGCCGCGCGCCGCGGGCGGGGCGCAGACGCTGCCGCTGATGCCCTGGCAGTTGCCGGAGCTGCTGACGGTGGTGGTGGCCGACGAGCTTGGCGGCCTGCCGGCGAACCTGTCGGCCGCGCCCAACCCGTTCGCGCAGGCCACGGCGGTGGCCGTGCCGGTCGTCCCGGAGCTGTGCTGATGGATGCCAACGGCGCGCGCTTCTGGCAACTGGCCGACGCCGCGCACTGGCGCGCGGGCGAGCACGTGCGCTGGGACGCGGCCTGCGGCGCGCTCACGCTGGCCTCGGAGCGCCGCCTGGACACGCCCGTGGACGCGGCGGCGCAGGCGCTGGCCACCGCGGCGCTGGACGAGGTGCCCCGCGCCGTGGACGCGGCACAGGGCGTGGCGCGCTGGTCCGCGGACATTTCGGCCGTGGTGGTGCGCAGCACGCTGCCGGGCGAGGTGCTGCTGCTGTCGCCTGCGCAAACACCCACCGACCTGTGCGTGGACGGCGACGGCGTGTTCCATGCCGTGCTGCCGGACGGCGTGCTGATGCACGACCTGCGCGGCCGCTTCGAGGACGCCATGGTGGACGCCCCCGCCGGCTTCACGCCCTGGCGCGCGGCGGCCGTGGCGGGCGAGGGCGGCTTGTGGCTGCTGGAGCGCGGCAGCGGGCGCATCGCGCGGCTGTCAGGCCGGCCCATGCCCGTCACCACGCCGCCGCGCGCGGCCTACGCGCCGGGCGTGTTCCGCCCGCAGCCGGAGAACTGCCGGCCGCCGCGCATGGACCTCGTGGAGGGCCCCGTGCTGGACGCCGGCGAGCAGGCCCTGGCCATCGCCGCGTGCAACGGCGTGCTGGGCGTGCTGGCCTGGAATGCCGGCTTCCAGCCCCGGCTGCACGTGCGCCGCGACGGCGCCTGGGCCGCGCCCGTCGCACTGGCCGACGCCCGCTACGCCTACACCCTGGCCTGGTTCGACGGGGGCCGCATCGCCGTGCGCCTGCCCGGCCGGCGCGAGGCGCCCGCCTTCGAGCCGGGCGCGGACGGCGGCCCGCTGCTGCCCCTGGGCACCGTGTACCCGCTGCCGGCCGGCACGCCGGAGGCGCCGTTCGCGCACCGGCTGGACGGCCCGCCGCAGCTGCCGCAGGCCGATGGCGGCGCAGAGCCCCTGCTGCCGCTGTCGCGCCGCTTCCTGGCCCCTGCCGGCGCGGCACGGCACTGGCGCATGGTGGGCAGCGGCGACAGCGCCCAACTGGACGCGCAGCTGCTGGACAGCGGCCAGAGCGCCACCGTGTGGCACCGGCTGTTCGCCGAAGCCTCCATTCCCGAAGGCTGCGGTTTTGTCGTGTGGCTGGCCGCCACGGCCGGCAACGCACCGCCCGCGGACGACGACGGCGCCTGGCAGCCCCACGCCTTCGGCCAGGACGTGGCCGCGCTGGCCGGCGACGCCCTCACGCGCGAGACGCCGCGCGCGGCCTGGGAGCGTGGCCCCTCGGAGCTGCCCAACCACCCGGGCCTGGCGCGCTGGACGCCGCAGCGCGGGCGCCGCGGCCTCTTCAGCGTGCTCATACAGGCCGGCACGCAGCGCGTGCGGCGGCTGGTTGGGCGCTTCCTGTGGGTGCGCGTGCAACTGTGGGGCAACGTGCGCAGCGCGCCGGAGATCGCGGCGCTGCGCGCGTATGCGGGCCGCTTCGACTACGTGGACCAGTACCTGCCGCGCCTGTACCGCGAGTCGCTGTTCGGCGCCTTGGCGCAGTCGCCGGGCGAGGAGCTGCGCCGCTTGGGCGCGAACCTGCCGGCGCTGGTGGCCGAGCTGGACGCCGGCACGCTGCCCGCCGCGCTGGCCGCCGGGTTCGGCGCCGCCGGCCTGCCGCCGGC
>NZ_JAXOJX010000105.1:0-19942 GCF_034427735.1 Azohydromonas lata | reverse complement strand
CCACGGCAGCGGGCGCCACGGCGGGCGTACCCGCCGGTGCGGGCGCAACGCTGATCCCCTGGCGGGCCGCGGCGATGGTGGCCGCCATGCAGCCGGGCAGGCTGCATTGGCGCTGGATCTGCTCGCTGCGCGCGAACAGGTCGGCCACCCAGTCCACGAACACGCGCAGCTTGGCGCTCAGGTGCTTGTTGGGCGGGTAGACGACGTGAATGGGCACCGACTCCGAGCACCAGTCCGCCAGCACCGGGCGCAGCAGGCCGGCGGCGATGTAGGGCTGCGCCATGAAGGTGGCGGTGTTGACGATGCCCAGCCCGGCCAGCGCCGCGGCCAGCGCCGCGCCGGAGTCGTTGACGGAGAGCTGGTGCCGCCCCTGCACTTCGTAGCGCTCCTCGCCGCGGTTGAAGACGAAGGGGTAGATGCGTCCGGTGCGGGCCGAGAAATAATTGACCACCACGTGCCCGCCCTGCTCGATGTCGCGCGGATGCGTGGGCATGCCGTGGCGCTCCAGGTAGCCCGGCGTCGCGCACACCAGCGTGTGGAAGTTGCCGATGCGCCGCGCCACCAGCGACTGGTCGGTGAGCTCGCCGCCGCGCAGCACGCAGTCCACGTTCTCGCTGAGCAGGTCCACGGGACGGTCGGACACGCCCAGGTCGAGCTGGACTTCGGGGTAGCGGGCGTGGAAGTCGGGCAGCGCGGGAATGAGCAGCAGTTGCGCCACGGCGGTGCCCGCGTCCACGCGCAGCCGCCCGCGCGGATTGGCCTTGGCCCGCGTCATGCTCGACTCCAGCTCGTCGAGCTCCGAGAGCAGCCGCATCGCGCGGTCGTAATAGGCCGCGCCGTCCGTGGTCAGCGTGGCGCGGCGCGTGGTGCGGTTGAGCAGCTTGGTCTGCAACTGGGCTTCGAGCTGCTGCACCAGGCGCGTCACGGTAGGTTTAGGAAGGGACAGGTTGTCGGCCGCGCGGCTGAAGGTGCCGGCCTCCACCACGCGCATGAACGCCTGCATCGCAAGCAACTTGTCCATCAGGTACCCCTTGGCTGAATTTTCTCCGCGGGCCGTATTTGAACCGCGAATTGCAGGCCGGATTGTTAGCGTGGCTGCAATAAAGCATGAGCGCTGCGCTGGTTTATTTGTGCGGCGGCGCTGGTTATCGTGCCGGCCATCTGCTTCCCAGCCTTGCCGGCTTTCCTGGCCGGCCCGCACGACACATGCAAACGTCCTCCGCTTCCCCTGCCGCTGCCTTGCCCTCGGTGCGCGAGGAACGGCTGTCCCTGCCCGGCGTGGACCACGCGCTGGCGCTGCGCTGGAGCCTGCCGCCGCCGGGCGTGGCGCCCACGGCGCTGGTGCTGCACCTGCATGCCGGCGCCTTCGTCGCCGGCTCGCCGCGCGAAGGCGAGCGCGTGGCCGGCGTGCTGGCGGCCGAGGGCGCGCTGGTGGCGTCGCTGGGCTATCCGCTGGCGCCGCGGCGGCCCTTCCCGCAGGCGCTGGAGGCCGTGCACGCGGCGCTGCTGTGGTTGCAGCGGCAACGCAAGCGGCTGCATGCCGACGGGTTGCCGCTGCTGCTCGCGGGGGAGGAGGCCGGCGGCAACCTGGCCGCGGCGGCCGCGCTGGCCGCCCACGACCGCGGCGCGCCGCCCCTGCATGGGCAGATCCTGCTGTCGCCCATGCTGGACGTCTGCACCGGCACGGCCTCGCTGCGCGATGCCCAGGCCCACGCCGTGCAGTGCCCCTGGTCCGACGGCTGGCGCCAGTACCTCGCCAGCGCCAGCGACGTGCTGCACCCCTACGCGGCGCCGGGGCGGGCGCTGCGCCTGGCCGGCCTGCCGCCCGCGCTGCTGGTCAGCGCTGCCGACGACCCGTTGCGTGACGAAACTTATGCCTACGCCGCCCGCCTGCGCGAGGCAGGCGTGGCGGTGAGCCAGGCGCTGCTGGACGGCACGACCGGCTGGCCTGCGAGCTACCGCGATCCGGCCCCGGCGCCATGGGCGCAGGCGCTGCAAGCGCACGTGCGCACGTTTCTGCAGGCCTGCCGCCGGGCCTGCGAGCCGCCCGGCGCCGCGGGCCATCGCCTGCCGCGCCCCGCCGCCGCCCAGGGCTAAGCCGCCTTCATTTCCGAGCGTTCCCGGCTGCCGCCGTGCAGCCGGGTGCGCAAGCCTTTGCCAAAAAAATCTTGTGGAGTTCCGACCATGAAACTGCTTCATTCCCTGCGCCGCCGCCCCGCCGTGGCCAGCCTGTCCGTCGCGGTGGCCGCGCTGGTCCTGGGCACGGCCGGGACGGCGCTGACCGGCCTGGGCGCGAGCCAGGCCGAGCCGCCTGCCGCCGCCGCGGCGCCCGCGGCCGTTGCGGTGTCGGTGGCCGAGGCGGCCGAGCGCGAGGTCACGACCTGGGAAACCTTCTCCGGCCGGCTGGAGGCCGTGCAGCGGGTGGAGCTGCGCCCGCGCGTGGCCGGCGCCGTCCAGGCGGTGCACTTTCGCGAGGGGGCGCTGGTGAAGGCCGGCGATCTCCTGTTCACGCTGGACCCGGCGCCTTACGCGGCGGAAGTCGAGCGCGCCCAGGCCCAGCTCGCCGCGGCCCAGGCCCGGCTGGCCCAGGCGCGCAGCGAGCAGCAGCGCGCCGAGCGGCTGTGGGAGGAGCGTGCCGTCGCGCAGCGCGAGTTCGACGAGCGCAGCCACGGGCTGCGCGAGGCCGAGGCCAACCTGCGCGCGGCCCAGGCCTCGCTGCAGGCGGCGCAGTTGTCGCTGCAGTACACGCAGGTGCGCGCCCCGCTGGCCGGGCGCATAGGCCGCGTGGAGGTGACGCCGGGCAACCTGGTGGCCGCGGGCCCCGGCGCCCCGGTGCTGGCCACGCTGGTGTCCGTGAGCCCCATCTACGCCAGCTTCGATGCCGACGAGCAGGTGGTGGCGCGCGTGCTGGCCGATGCCGGCGCCGGCGCGCTGCCGGGCCGGCTGGAGCGCGTGCCCGTGCGCATGGAAGGGCCGGCCAGCGCCGAGGGCCGGCTGCAGCTGGTGGACAACCAGGTGGACGCGCGCAGCGGCACGGTGCGGCTGCGCGCGGTCTTCGACAACCGCGACGGCAGCCTGATGCCCGGCCAGTTCGCCCGGCTGCAGATGGGACAGCCGCGCAGCGCCAGCGCCGTGCTGGTGAGCGAGCGCGCCGTGGGCACCGACCAGGACAAGCGCTTCGTCATCGTCGTGGGCCCCGACAACAAGGCCGTCTGGCGCGAGGTGCAGTTGGGCGCGGTGGTGGACGGCCTGCGCATCGTCACGCAGGGGCTGCGCGGCGGCGAGCGCGTGGTGGTCAACGGGCTGCACCGCGTGCGCCCGGGCACGCTGGTGGCGCCGCAGCCGGTGGCCATGCAGCCCCAGCCGCAGCGCCAGGCCAGCGGCGACGCCGCGGCGGCGGGCCGTTCCTGATGCGCACGAGCCACGGCCAACGCCAGGAGCTTCATCCATGAACCTGTCCAAATTCTTCATCGACCGGCCCATCTTCGCCGGCGTGCTGTCGCTGCTGATCTTCCTCGGCGGGCTCATCTCGCTGCGCACGCTGCCCATCTCGGAGTACCCGGAGGTGGTGCCGCCGCAGGTGGTGGTCAACGCCCGTTATCCCGGCGCCAATCCCAAGGTGATCGCCGAGACGGTGGCCACGCCGCTGGAGGAGGCCATCAACGGCGTGGAGGGCATGCTCTACATGGGCAGCCAGGCCACCACCGACGGGCTGCTCACGCTCACCGTCACCTTCCGCCTGGGCACCGATCCCGACAAGGCGCAGCAGCTGGTGCAAAACCGCGTGGCGCAGGCCGAGCCCCGGCTGCCGGAGGAGGTGCGGCGGCTGGGCCTGTCCACGGTCAAGAGCTCGCCGGACCTGACCATGGTGGTGCACCTGGTCTCGCCCAACGGGCGCTACGACGCCGATTACCTGCGCAACTACGTCATGCTCAACGTGCGCGACCGCCTGGCGCGCATTCCCGGCGTGGGCCAGGTGCAGAGCTGGGGCGGCGGCGAGTACGCCATGCGCGTGTGGCTGGACCCGCAGAAGGTGGCCGAGCTGGGCCTGTCGGCCAACGACGTGGTGCGCGCCATCCGCGAGCAGAACGTGCAGGCCGCCGCGGGCGTGGTCGGCGCCTCGCCGGGAGCGCCGGGCGTGGAGCTGCAGCTGTCCATCAACGCCCGCGGCCGGCTGCAAAGCGAGGAGGAGTTCGGCGACATCATCGTGCGCAGCGGTGCCGGCGGCAGCGTGACGCGGCTGCGCGACGTTGCCCGCATCGAGCTGGGCGCGGCCGACTACTCGCTGCGCTCGCTGCTGGACAACGCGCCGGCGGTGGGCACGGGCATCTTCCAGGCGCCGGGCTCCAACGCGCTGGACATCTCCGCCGCGGTGCGCAGCACCATGGAGGAGCTGCAAAAGCAGATGCCCGAGGGCGTGGAGTACCGCATCGCCTACGACCCCACGCAGTTCGTCCGCGCGTCCATCTCGTCGGTCGTGCACACGCTGGCCGAGGCGGTGCTGCTGGTGGTGCTGGTGGTGGTGCTGTTCCTGCAGACCTGGCGCGCTTCGGTCATTCCGCTGCTGGCGGTGCCGGTGTCCATCGTGGGCACCTTCGCGGTGCTGCAGGCGCTGGGCCTGTCCATCAACGCGCTGAGCCTGTTCGGCCTGGTGCTGGCCATAGGCATCGTGGTGGACGACGCCATCGTGGTGGTCGAGAACGTCGAGCGCAACATCGAGTCCGGCCTGACGCCGCGCGAGGCGACCTACCGCGCCATGCGCGAGGTGTCGGGGCCCATCATCGCCATCGCGCTGGTGCTGGTGGCGGTGTTCGTCCCGCTGGCCTTCATCAGCGGGCTCACCGGCCAGTTCTACAAGCAGTTTGCCGTGACGATCGCCATCTCCACGGTGATCTCGGCCATCAACTCGCTCACGCTGTCGCCGGCGCTGGCCGCGCTGCTGCTGCGCGGCCACGACGCGCCGCGCGACGCGCTCACGCGGGCCATGGACCGCGTGCTGGGCGGCGTGTTCCGCGCCTTCAACCGCGCCTTCGGCCGCGGCGCGCAGGCCTACGGCGGCGGCGTGCGGCGCGTGCTCTCGCGCAAGGCGCTGATGCTGGGCGTCTACCTGCTGCTGGTGGGCGCCACCGTGGCCCTGTTCAAGACCGTGCCCTCCGGCTTCGTCCCGACCCAGGACAAGCAGTACCTCATCGGCTTTGCGCAGTTGCCCGACGGCGCGACGCTGGACCGGACGGAAGCCGTGATCCGGCGCATGGGCGAGATCATGAAGACCACGCCGGGCATCGAGGGGTCGCTGTCCTTCCCCGGGCTGTCCATCAACGGCTTCACCAACAGCTCCAACGCGGGCATCGCCTTCGCCATGCTCAAGCCCTTCGACGAGCGGCGCGACCCGTCGCTGAACGCGGCGGCCATCGCCAACAAGCTCAACCAGTCCTTCGCGCAGATCGAGGACGCCTTCATCGTGATGTTCCCGCCGCCGCCGGTCAGCGGCCTGGGCACCACCGGCGGCTTCAAGCTGCAGCTGGAGGACCGCGGCTCGCTGGGCTATGCGGCCATGGACGCGGCGGTCAAGGGCTTCATGGCGCGGGCGAGCCAGGCGCCGGAGCTCGCGGGGCTGTTCACGAGCTGGCAGGTCAACGTGCCGCAGCTTTATGCCGACATCGACCGCACCAAGGCGCGCCAGCTCGGCATCCCGGTGACGGACATCTTCGACACGCTGCAGACCTACCTGGGCAGCCTCTACGTCAACGACTTCAACCGTTTCGGCCGCACCTACTCCGTGCGCGTCCAGGCCGATGCGGCCTTCCGCGCCCGCGCCGAGGACGTCGGCCAGCTCAAGGTCCGCTCGGCCGCGGGCGAGATGGTGCCGCTGTCGGCGCTGCTGAAGCTGCAGCCCAGCTTCGGCCCCGAGCGGGCCATGCGCTACAACGGCTTCCTCTCCGCCGACGTCAACGGCGCGCCGGCGCCGGGCTGGTCGTCCGGCCAGGCCCGCGAGGCCGTCGAGCGCATCGCCCGCGAGACGCTGCCGCCGGGCATCGCCTTCGAGTGGACGGAGCTGACCTACCAGGAGATCCTGGCCGGCAACTCCGCCGTGTGGGTGTTCCCGCTGGCCATCCTGCTGGTGTTCCTGGTGCTGGCCGCGCAGTACGAGAGCCTGACGCTGCCGGTGGCCATCGTGCTCATCGTGCCCATGGGGCTGCTGGCGGCCATGGCCGGCGTGCACTTCAGCGGCGGGGACAACAACGTCTTCACGCAGATCGGCCTGGTGGTGCTGGTGGGCTTGTCGGCCAAGAACGCGATCCTGATCGTGGAGTTCGCGCGGGAGCTGGAGTTCGCCGGCCGGACGCCGGTGCAGGCGGCCATCGAGGCGGCGCGGCTGCGCCTGCGGCCCATCCTCATGACCTCGCTGGCCTTCGTCATGGGCGTGCTGCCGCTGGTGCTGTCCAGCGGGGCCGGGGCCGAGATGCGCCAGGCCATGGGCATCGCGGTCTTCACCGGGATGATCGGCGTCACGGCCTTCGGCCTGTTCCTCACGCCGCTGTTCTACGTGCTGCTGCGCCGCCTGGCCGGCAACCGCCCGCTCAAGCAGCACGGCCAGGTGCCGCAGCTTGCGGTGGCGGCCGACGCGCCGGGCCTGGGCGGCGCGCAGCCTGCGGTGCCGCTGCCGCGCCCCGAATGACGGAACGACGGAATGACGGAATGACGGAATGACGGAATGACGATGTCTCAAGGAACTGCCATGAACTCTCCGCATGGGTCCCGCCTGCGCCTGGCCCTGGGCACCCTGGCCGCCGCCCTGGTGCTGGCCGGCTGCGCCACGGCGCCGCCGCCCGTGGACACCGCCGCCCTGCAGCCCGTGCCCGCGGCTTTCAAGGAGGCGCCGCCGGGGCGCTGGACGGTGGCGCCGCCGGCGGATGCACAGCCGCGCGGGCCCTGGTGGGCGGTGTTCGGCGACCCGGTGCTGGACGACCTGCTCCAGCGCGCCGCCGAGCGCAACACCTCGCTGCAGGTGGCCGCGGCGCGCTGGGCCCAGGCCCGCGCCCTGCAGCAGCAGGCGCAGGCCGAGCGCCGCCCAACGCTGGACGTGGCCGCCGGCGTGTCGCGCCAGACGCAGCCGCAGCTGGCCAACCAGCCCGCCACGCTGGGCAGCCTGGCGGCCCAGTTGAACTGGGAGCTGGACCTGTCGGGGCGGCTGGGCCAGGCCGCCGCCGCCGCGACGCTGGAGGCCCAGGCCCAGGCGGCCCTGCTGGAGAGCACGCGGCTGGCGGTGCAGGCCGCCGTGGCGCAGAGCTACCTGGGGCTGCGCGCCCTGGAGGCCGAGCGCGCCATCGTGGCCGACACCGTGGAGGCCTACCGCGGCACGCTGCGGCTGACCGAGCGGCGCCTGGCCGCCGGCGACGTCGGCGAGCTGGACCTGGAGCGCGTGCGCAGCGAGCTGGCGGCCACCGAGGCCGACGCCCTGGCCCTGGAGCGCCAGCGCCGCCTGCTGGAACATGCCTTGGCGCAGTTGCTGGGCGAACCGGCCTCGGCCTTCGCGCTGGCGGCGGGCAACGGCCTGGACGCGCTGCAACTGCCGGCCGTCCCGGCCGGCGTGCCGGCCACGGTGCTGGCGCGGCGCCCGGACGTGGCGTCGGCCCAGCGCCGGCTGCTGGCCTCGCAGGCCCGCGTGGGGGTGGCGCAGGCCGCGTGGTTCCCCAACCTGGCGCTGACCACCGCCGCGGGCACCGCCTCGCCGGACCTCGGCGACCTGCTGCGCTGGTCCTCGCGCGCCTGGGGGCTGGGGGCGCTGCTGTCGCTGCCTGTCTTCGACGGCGGCCGGCGCGAGGCCGCCGTGGCGCAGGCGCGGGCCGACTTCGATGCCGCGGCCGCCGGCTACCGCGAGCAGGTGCTGCTGGCGGTGCGGGAGGTGGAGGACGAGCTGGCTTCGCTGCAACTGCTGCAAAGCCAGGCCGCGGCCCAATCCCGCGCCGTGGCGGCCGCGGCGCGCGCCACCGTGCTGTCCGGTGCGCGCTACCGCAACGGCATGATCGGCCAGCTGGAGCTGCTCGACGCCCAGCGCAGCGAGCTGCGCAACCGGCGCCAGGCGGTGCAGTTGCAAGGCGCGCAGGCGCAGGCCACGGTCGGCCTGATACGCGCCCTGGGCGGCGGCTGGGACAGGAGCTGACGCGCGGCGGCCGCGGGCCCCGGCGGGGCGGCTCGCGGCCGCGGGGCTCAATCCCAGCGCGGCGCCAGCCCCTGCGGATCGACGAGGCGCTCGCCGCGATCCAGCGCGGCCATGGCCGCCATGTCGTCGTCGCTCAAGCGCAGCGCCGTGGCCCGCAGGTTGGACGCCAGGTGCTCGCGTTGCGTGGACGAGGGAATCAAGGCATGGCCGAGTTGCAGGGCCCAGGCCAGCACGACCTGGGCGGGCGTGGCCCGGTGGCGCTGCGCGAGGGCCTGGATCACCGGGTCCTGCAGCACCTTGCCGTAGCCCAGCGTCATGTAGGACGTGATCTGGACACCGGCGGCCTGCGCCGCCTGGGCGACGGCGCGGTTTTGCAGGTAGGGGTGCAGTTCCACCTGGTTGGTGGCGATCTCGCCGGGGCCGGCCAGGGCCACGGCCTGGCGCATCAGGTCCATGGTGAAGTTGGAGACGCCGATGCGGCGCGTGAGGCCTTCGCGCCTGGCCTCGGCCAGCGCCTGCAGCGTCGCTTCGAGCGGCACGGCGGCGTTGGGCGACGGCCAGTGGATCAGCGTCAGGTCCACGTGGCCGGTGCGCAGCTTGCGCAGGCTTTCCTTGAGGCTGGGGATGAGCGCGTCGCGCGACAGGTGCTCGGTCCAGATCTTGGTGGTCAGGAACAGCTCTTCGCGCGCCACGCCGCTGTCAGCGATGGCCTGGCCCACGGCCTCCTCGTTGTCGTAGATCTGCGCCGTGTCCATGGCGCGGTAGCCGAGCGCCAGCGCGGTGCTGACCGAGTCGATGGCGGCCTGGCCCTTCAGGCGGAAGGTGCCGAGGCCGAGGCGGGGAATGGCTTGCATGGGGGGTGACTCCTCTTGAGATGGCTTGGAAGTGCGGGGTGGGCTCAGCAGGTGCTGGGCAGGGCGCCGGCCGTGCTTGGGCGGGCGGTGTCGCGGCGGTCCAGGCGGCCGCTGAGGTTGGTCAGCGCCAGGGACAGCAGCACCACCAGCGCGCCTATCCAGGGCGTGTGCATCAGGCCCAGGTGCTTGACGATCAGCCCGCCGGCCCAGGCGGCGCCGGCGATGCCGAGGTTGAAGGCGGCGATGTTCAGTCCCGCGGCCACGTCCACGGCCTGGGGCTCGAAGCGCTCGGCCTGCCGGACCACGTACACCTGCAGCCCCGGCACGTTGCCGAAGGCCACGGCGCCCCAGGCCAGCACGGTCAGCACCACCAGCCAGGGGTGGTGCGCCGTGAAGGTCAGCACCAGCAGCACGCCGGCCAGGGCGGCGAAGATCAGTTGCAGCGCCGCGATGGGGCCCTTGCGGTCGGCCAGGCGGCCGCCCCAGACGTTGCCCGCGGCCACGGACACGCCGTAGGCCAGCAGCACCCACACCACCGCCGCGGCGCTGAAGCCGGAGACGTCCTGCAGGATGGGCGCGAGGAAGGTGAAGGGGATGAACGAGCCGCCGTAGCCGATGGCCGTCTTGGCATACACCAGCAGCAGCCGTGGTTGCGCCAGCACCCGGGCCTGGCTGCGCAGCGAGGCGGGCGGCGCGTGGCGTATACCGCGTGGCACGGCCAGCAGGCTGGCCAGGAAGGCGAGCAGCCCAAGCGCGGCCACGGCCAGGAAGGTTTCGCGCCAGCCGAAGTGCTGGCCGATGAAGGTGCCCAGCGGCACGCCGGTGACCAGCGCCACCGTCAGCCCGGAGAACATGGTGGCGATGGCGCTGGCGGCCTTGTCCTTGGGCACCAGGCTGGTGGCGATGGTCGAGCCGATGGAGAAGAACACGCCGTGCGCCAGCCCGGTGAGCACGCGCGCAACGATCAGCGATTCATAGCCCGGTGCCTGCCAGGCCAGCAGGTTGCCCGCGGTGAACAGCGCCATCAGCGCCAGCAGCAGCGTCTTGCGCGGCAGCCGGCCGGTGAGGGCGGTGAGCACGGGCGCGCCCACGGCCACGCCCAGCGCGTACAGGCTCACCAGCAGGCCGCCCGCGGGCAGGCTGACCTGCAGGTCGGCGGCGATGGTGGGGATGAGGCCGACGATGACGAACTCCGTCGTGCCTATGGCGAAGGCGCTGACGGTCAGCGCAAGCAATGCAAGGGGCATGGGTGGCTCCAACAACAGGTTGGGCGCCACTGTGGGCTGCCAGGCCGGCCGGAAACAGCCGTGCGCGGGCAGATGATTCTTGACGCGCAGTCAAGAACGGCGGGCGTTCAGCCCGCGGGCGGCTTGCGGGCGCGGCCCGCGGCGGGCGCCGCCTCGCGAAGCTCCTCGTTGAGGGCCAGCGCCTGGGCCAGGAAGTCCAGGAAGCAGGTGATGCGCGCGGCCAGTTGGGTGTTGCGGTAGTAGACGGCGTTGACGGGCTGGCGCACCTGCAGCGTGTGCGGCTGCAGCACCTGCACCAGGCGGCCGTGGCGGCGGTCGTCCTGCGTCATGAAGTCCGAGAGGCAGGCGATGCCCAGGCCCTGCAGCGCGAGCTGGCGCAGCGTCTCGCCGCTGGACGCGGTAAACGTGGGGACGATGGGCCACTCGTCGCCGTGCTCGCCCCGCAGCGGCCAGGCGTTGAGCGAGGCCGGCTGCGTGAAGCCCAGCAGCACGTGGCGGGTGAGCTCGGCCGCGGTGGCGGGCTGGCCGTGGCGCGCGATGTAGCTTGGGCTGGCCAGCACGCGGATGCGGCTGCTGGCCAGCGGGCGGGCGTGCAGCGTGGAGTCCTGCAGCGCGCCTATGCGTATGGCCACGTCGGTGCGCCGCTCCAGCAGGTCGATGTTGAGGTCGTCCGTGTCCAGCTCCAGGCGGATGCGCGGGTACTTCAAATGGAAGGCCGGCAGCAGCGGGACGACGGCGTGCAGCATGAAGGGCGTGGCGGCGTTGACGCGCAGCCGGCCGGCGGGCTGGCGCCGCCGCGCGGCCATCTGCTCCTCGGCCTGGTCCACCGCGGCCAGGATGGCGCGGGCATGGCCGAGGAAGGCCGCGCCTTCGTCGGTGATGGCGATGCGCCGCGTCGTGCGCTGCAGCAGCGTGGTCTCCAGCTTGCGCTCCAGCCGGCCCAGGGCGCGGCTGATGCCCGACACCGTCTGCCCCAGGTGGTCCGCCGCGGCGGTGATGGAGCCGGTGTCGACGACGGCGGTGAAGGCCTGCAGTTCTTCGAGTGTGGTCTTCATGAGGCCGACATGGTGCCGGGGCGCGCGCCTTCATGCCGCGCCGGGCGGCGTCAAACCGTGTCCGCCGGCCCGGGGCGTCCGGGCCGCGGCGCGGTGCCCGGGGCACCTGCGCGGCCCGGCTTTGCCGGCGTCCACGCCGGTGGCCGATGCCTGCGCTCGCCGTGCGCCCATCCACGGCCGCCCCATCCCCCTGAGAATGGGGCTTTGGCACGCGCTGCCCGGCCGGGGCGGCGTTGGGCGGCAACACGGGAGCGGGTGCCTGCGCACCTGACGTATGCGATGAAAAACGGCAGTCGGCAGCGTTCCATTTCCCGTGGGTCCCATGGGGTCGGCGAGCCCATGGGCCGCCCTGGGCAGGCGCCGGGCGGGGGCGAGCTCCCGTCGCTGGCGCGCTGGCCGGGCCTGGCCGCGACGCTGCAGACGGCGCGCCAGGCCATGGAAGCGGCGGCGCTGCAGGACGGCGACCCGCTGTGCCTGGGCCTGGGGGCCGCGGCGCGCACGCTGCGCGCGCCCTATGCCGCCTTCCGGCAGCTCGACCCCGATTCCGGCAAGCCCTACCTGGCCGAGTGGTTCCAGGCCCCGGCCGAGGCGTCGGCCCACGGCGGCCTGGCCGTGCTGATGCAGGGCATGGACGCCGCCTGGACGGGCTTGATGGACGGCACGGCCGCACTGCAGCGGGCCACGGTGACGCACCACCCGGCCTTGCCGGCGCTGCCCCTGGGCAACCGCTTGGGCGGCTGCCTGCAGCGCACGCAGGAGATCTGGGTGCCGGTGCGGCTGGCCGACCGCACGTGGGGCCGGCTGTCGGTGCTGCGCGGCGAGCTGGACCCGCTGGAGACCGGCGAGGCCCTCTTCCTGGAAGCCCTGGCGCGCGAGCTGGGCTGGGTGCTGGCCGACCGGCAACTGGCGTCGGTGCAGCGGCGTGCGGCGGCGCTGGCCGCCCGCGAGGAGGAGGCCACGGCGCAGGCCCTGGGGCTGGTGCGCCAGCAAAAGGAGGCGGCCGAGGCGCAGGCCCGCGAGCAGGCCCACGTCATCGCCGTGCTGCAGGAGGCCATCGACTCGCTGGACCACAGCGGCGACCTGGAGGAATTCGTTCCCACCGTCATCGGCCTGATCGCGCGCGCGCTGGACCCCGGCGCGGTGGCCTTGCTGCAGGTGCGCGGGGCGCGCTGCCGGCTGCAGGCGGCCTACCTGCAAGGCCAGGTGCTGCGGCGCGCCGACCTGCTGTCGCCGCAAGCGCAGCCGGCGCCGGTGCTGCGCGAGCTGACCGAGGGCTTCGAGCTGCCGCCGGCCGGGCTGCAGGCCTGCGCCACGCAGGGCAGCGGCGAGGCGCAGGTGGTCGATCACGCCGACGGCGGCGCGGCCTGCCCCTTCGACCACTTCTTCGTCTCCGAGGGCGGGCCGCTGGCGCTCAACCTGTGGCTCATGGCCTCCGGCCACGCGTTGGGCGCGCTGGGCATCTACCGGCGCAGCGGGCAACGCTACACGGCCTCCGAGATCGCGCTGGCCGAAGCCATCGCGGCGCAGTTGTCGCTGGCCCTGCGGGCGGCCCAACTGGCCGAGGAGGCGCGCCGCGTGGCCACGCTGGAGGAGCGCACGCGGCTGGCGCGCGAAATGCACGACACCCTGGCCCAGGGCTTCACCGGCGTGCTGATGCAGCTGGAGGTGGCCGATGCCGCCGTGTCGGCGCAGCGCGTGGAGCGCGCGCGCACGGCCATCGCCACCGCCATGGACCTGGCGCGCGACAGCTTGGGCGAGGCGCGCCGCGCCGTGCGCGCGCTGCGCAATCCGACCCTGGAGCGGCGCGGCCTGGCCGAGGCGCTGGCCGAGCTGTGCGCGCAGATGCGCAGCAGCACCTTCCAGGCCGTGGAGCTGCAGATCACGGGCGCGCCGCTGCGGCTGGATGCCCATGTCGAGGAGCAGGTGCTGCGCGTGGCGCAGGAGTCGCTGGTCAACGCCGTCAAGCACGCCCGCGCCAGGCGGACCGTGGTGTCGCTGGAGCTGCATGCGCAGGCGCTGCGGCTGCAGGTGCGCGACGACGGTGCCGGCATCCCGCAGGTGCTGTCCAACCCGGCGGGCTTCGGCCTGGTGGGCATGCGCGAGCGGGCCGTGAGCATAGGCGCCACGCTGGACGTCGCCTCCGCGCCGGGCCAGGGCACGACGGTGTCGCTGCGCCTGGGCCTGCGCGGTTGATGCCCACGGCCGGGCCGCAGCACGCCGCGCGGCCCGCCCAGGAAAGAGAGCCTGTCCAGGCGCCACCCCAGGCGTCTGCGCGCCCGCGCTCTCCCATTGGGGAGAGGTTGGGCCTGGCCGGCGCTGCCATCATCCCCACCCACCGACTGCCGATTCCGGCCCGTGGTGCTGCCATGACCTTCCCCTTGCCCCTTTCCGACACCGGGCCGACAGGCCAAGCCGAGCCTGCCGGAGATGCGCCCGCACGCATCCGGCTGCTGGTGGCCGACGACCACCATGTGGTGCTGGACGGGCTGAGCACCATCCTGGACATGCAGGCCGACATGCAGGTCGTGGCGCAGGCCAGCGACGGCGCGCAGGCCGTGGAGCTGTGGGTGCGCGAGCACCCGGACGTCGGCCTGATAGACCTGTCCATGCCGCGGCTCACGGGCGTCGAGGCCATCACGGCCATACGCCGCCACGAGCCGCGCGCCAAGCTCATCATCCTCACCACCTACGACGGCGACGAGGACATCTACCGCGGCCTGCACGCCGGCGCCAAGGCCTACTTGCTCAAGGACGTGCGCCGCGACGAGCTGCTGCGCTGCATCCGCGTGGTGCACGAGGGCGGCCACTACATCAACCCCGAGCTGGCCGGACGGCTGGCCTCGCGGCTCACCCGCGACGGGCTCTCCCAGCGCGAGATGGAAGTGCTGGTGCTGATCGAGCGCGGCCTGAGCAACAAGCTCATCGCGCGCGAGCTGCAGGTGGCCGAGGGCACGGTCAAGACGCACGTGAAGGCCATCCTGGCCAAGCTGGAGGCGCGCAGCCGCACCGAAGCCATCGCCATCGGCGTGCGCCGCGGCTTGCTGAAGCGCTGAAGCGCCCCGCGCGCCCGCCGCGCCTATCCCCAAAGAGGCACCCGGCCCTGGCCCGCGTGGCAGAAGCGCCACGCCGCCGGATGGCCGATGCTGTGGGCCTGCTCCCAGGCGCCCGGGCCGCGGCGTGGCCGCCGGTGTGGAGCCCCCCATCCCCGCCGGCAAGAGCCCTCGCCCGCATGCGGCTCTCGTTGGTGAGTGAACACGCTTGCTTCGCAGGAAGTCTGCAGGAGGCCCGCCAGCGGGCCGCCTGCAAGCGCAGGCGAGCCTTTGTCGAAAGGCGGCAGTGGAATGAGATTTGACGGACGCACAGGCTGTGTTTGGCACCTGGGTGCGCTTTTGGCGCTTTCCGCCCTGCTGGGCGGGTGCAATGGCGAAGCCGCGTCGCAGCCGGCCGCGCCACCGCCGCCCACGGTGTCGGTGGCGCCGGCCATACAGCGCGAAGTCCAGGAGTTCGAGGAGTTCACGGCGCGGCTGGAGGCGCCGGACACGGTGGAAGTGCGCGCACGCGTGGCCGGCGCGCTGGAGCAGGTGCACTTCACCGAGGGCCAGCAGGTGGCCAAGGGCGCGATGCTGTTCACCATCGACCCCCGGCCCTTCGCCGCCGACGTGGCGCGCGCCGAGGCGCAGCTGGCCGCCGCACGCAACCAGGCCGAGCTCAGCAGCAGCGAGCTGGCCCGCGCCGAGAAGCTCACCTCCATCCAGGGCGTGAGCCAGCAGGAGCTGGACCAGTTGCGCGCCGGCGTGCGCAACAGCCGCTCCAACATCCAGTCCGCCGAGGCCGCGCTGGTGCAGGCCCGGCTCAACCTGGACTTCACGCGCATCCGCGCCCCGGTGGCCGGGCGCATCTCGCGGGCGCAGCTCACTCCGGGCAACCTCGTGGGCGTGGGCTCGCCGGTGCTCACCACGCTGGTGTCGCAGGACCGCGTGTTCGCCTACTTCGACGCCAGCGAAGCCACCTACCTGAAATACCTGCACCTGGTACGCAGCGGCACGCTGGCCTCGCCGCGCACCGCGACGGTCCAGGCCTGGATGGGCCTGGCCGACGAGACCGGCTTTCCGCACCAGGGCCGCATCGATTTCGTGGACAACCGCCTCAACCCGGCCACCGGCTCCATACGCGGGCGCGCCGTGTTCGACAACCGCGAGGGCCGCTTCACCCCGGGCCTGTTCGCGCGCGTCAAGGTGGTGGGCAGCGGCAAGTACCAGGCCACGCTGGTGGCCGACCGCGCCATAGGCACGGACCAGACGCGCAAGGTCGTGATGCTGGTGGGCAAGGACAACGTGGTGCAGCCGCGCGAGGTGCAGCCCGGTGCGCTCATGGACGGCATGCGCGTGGTGCAGGGCGTCAAGCCCGGCGAGCTGGTCATCGTCGACGGGCTGCAGCGCGCGCAGCCCGGGGCGCCGGTGACGCCGCAGGTGTTGAAGACCGACGACAAGGGCCTGCCCATCCCGGCAGCACCCGCGTCCGCTCCCCAGCGCTGAAAGGCCCGCAAGCGCATGGACATCTCACGCTATTTCATCGACCGCCCGCGCCTGGCGACGGTGCTGTCGCTGTTCATCTTCCTGGTGGGGCTGCTGGCCATCTTCCAGCTCCCCATCTCGGAGTACCCGGAAGTCGCGCCGCCGCAGGTGGTGGTGCGCGCGCAGTTCCCGGGCGCCAACCCGCGCGTCATCTCCGAGACGGTGGCCACGCCGCTGGAGGAGCAGATCAGCGGGCTGGAAGGCATGCTCTATTACGAGAGCCAGGCCACGGCCGACGGCACCATGGTGCTGACGGTGACCTTCCGCATCGGCACCCACCCCGAGGCCGCCGAGACCGCGGTGCAAAACCGCGTCAACCGGGCGCTGCCGCGGCTGCCCGAGATCGTGCGCCAGATCGGGGTGACCACGGAGAAGCAGGCGGCCAACCTGACCATGGTCGTCCACATGGTCAGCCCCGACAGCAGCCGCGATTCGCTGTACCTGCGCAACTACGCGCACCAGCAGGTGCGCGACGAGCTGCTGCGCATCCCGGGCATGGGCACGGTGATCCTGTTCGGCAGCGGCGACTACGCCATGCGCATCTGGGTCGATCCGCAGCGCCTGGCCGGCCACGGGCTCACCGCCAACGACGTGGTGTCCGCCGTGCGCGAGCAGAACACGCAGGTGGCCGCCGGCGTGGTGGGCGCGCCGCCCTCGCCGCGGGGCACCGACTTCCAGCTCGCGGTCAACACGCAGGGGCGGCTGGCCAGCGAGCAGGAGTTCGCCGACATCATCGTGCGCGCCGACCCGGCCACCGGCGCCGTGCTGCGCGTGCGCGACGTCGGCCGCGTGGAGATCAGCGCCAACACCCACTCGCTGCGCAGCCTGCTCAACAACAAGGAAGCGGCGGCCATCGGCATCTTCCAGGCCCCGGGCTCCAACGCGCTGGCCATCTCGGACAACGTGCGCGCCACCATGGAGCGGCTCAAGGCGGACTTCCCGCCGGGCATGGACTACGCCATCGTCTACGACCCCACGCGCTTCGTCGCCACCTCCATCACCAAGGTGGTGGAGACGCTGCTGGAGGCGGTGCTGCTGGTGGTGCTGGTGGTGGTGCTGTTCCTGCAGACGTGGCGCGCTTCGGTCATTCCGCTGCTGGCGGTGCCGGTGTCCATCGTGGGCACCTTCGCGGTGCTGCTGGGCATCGGCTACTCCATCAACACGCTCACCCTCTTCGGCCTGGTGCTGGCCATCGGCATCGTGGTGGACGACGCCATCGTGGTGGTCGAGAACGTGGAGCGCAATCTGGAGGACGGGCTTACGCCGCACGAGGCCACGATCAAGGCCATGCGCGAGGTCAGCGGCCCCATCGTTGCCATCGCGCTGGTGCTGTGCGCGGTGTTCATCCCGCTGACGTTCGTGCCCGGTCTCTCCGGCCAGTTCTACAAGCAGTTCGCGGCCACCATCGCCATCTCCACCGTCATCTCGGCCTTCAACTCGCTCACGCTCTCGCCGGCGATGGCGGCGCTGCTGCTGCGCCCGCACGATGCGCCCAAGGACGCGCTCACGCGCGGCATGGACCGCGTCTTCGGCCGCTTCTTCCACTGGTTCAACGGCTTCTTCCACCGCCGCAGCGAGTCCTACGGCCGTGGCGTGCGCGGGGTGCTGCGGCGCAAGTCGCTGGCGCTGCTGGTGTACGCGGGGCTGCTGGCGCTCACGGCGCTGCTGTTCGCGCGCATTCCGTCGGGCTTCGTCCCGGCGCCGGACAAGCAGTACCTCATCGGCATCGCGCAGTTGCCCGCGGCGTCCTCGCTGGAGCGCACCGACGCGGTGATACGCCAGATGAGCGACATCGCGCTGAAGGTGCCGGGCATCGTGGACGCGGTGGCCTTCCCGGGGCTGTCCATCGCCGGCTTCTCCAACGCGCCCAACGAGGGCATCGTCTTCTTCGGCCTGGCGGACTTCGAGAAGCGCAAGAGCGCCGACCTGTCCAAGGACGCCATCCTGGGCCGCGTCAACGGCGCGCTGCAGGAGATCCAGGGTGCGCGGCTGTTCGTGGTGCCGCCGCCGGCGGTGGAAGGCCTGGGCAACGCCGGCGGCTTCAAGCTGCAGGTGCAGGACCGCTCGGGGCAGGGCGAGCAGGCCCTCTTCGGCGCGGTGTGGGGCACGCTGGGGCAGGTCTACGGCAACCCGCGCTCGTCCATAGGCACGCCGTTCTCGACCTACGACATCAACGTCCCGCAGCTCTTCGCCAACGTGGACCGCACCAAGGCCAAGCAGATGGGCGTGGCGCTGGGCGACATCTACGACACGCTGCAGATCAGCCTGGGCTCGCTCTACGTCAACGACTTCAACCGCTTCGGCAAGACCTACCAGGTGATCGTGCAGGCCGACGGGCCCTTCCGCGCCCACGCCGAGGGCATCACCGCGCTCAAGACGCGCAATGCCGGCGGCGAGATCGTCCCGTTGGGCGCGCTCATGCGCGTGGAGCCCACCTTCGGCCCAACGCGCGTGACCCGCTACAACGGCTTCCCCTCGGCCGACATCAACGGCTCGCCCAACCCGGGCTTTTCCAGCGGGCAGGCCGAGGCCGAGATCGAGCAATTGCTCAAGCAACTGCCGCGCGGCATGGGCTACCAGTGGACGGAGCTGTCCTACCAGGACAGGCTCACGCGCGACGTGGCGCTGCCCGGGACGACCTGGCGGCTGCCCACGCTGGCGGCGGTGCTGCTGCTGTCGGTGGTGCTGGTGATCCTGGTGCTGGCGGCGCAGTACGAGAGCTGGAGCCTGCCGCTGGCCATCGTCCTGATCGTGCCGATGTGCATCCTGGCCGCGCTCACGGGCGTGTGGCTGTCCACCTTCCCGCCCTTCATGCAGATAGGCGACCTCAACATCTTCACGCAGGTGGCGCTGGTGGTGCTGGTGGGGCTGGCGTGCAAGAACGCCATCCTGATCGTGGAGTTCGCCAAGGACCTGGAGGAGCAGGGGCGCACCATGATGGAGGCGGTGGTGGAGGCCTGCCACCGGCGGCTGCGGCCCATCCTGATGACGTCCATCGCCTTCTGCGCCGGGGTGATCCCGCTCATCCTGGGCAGCGGCGCGGGCAGCGAGATGCGCCGCGCCATGGGCATCGCGGTGTTCTCCGGCATGGTGGGCGTGACGATGTTCGGCATCTTCTTCACGCCGGTGTTCTACGCGCTGCTGCGCAAGAGCACGGAAAAGCGGCGCGCGCACGCGGCCGAGCTGCGCGCGGAGATCGACCGCTGCGCCCATCCCTTCCACCCGGGTGTGGACGACGCGACGCCGCCGTCCAACCCCGCCGGCGGAGCACATCAATGAGCGCCCTCCCCATGCCCCCGCGCCGACTGACCGGGGCCGCGGCCTGGGTCGCCGTCCTCGCCGCCGCGCTGGCCGGCTGCGCCTCGGGGCCGCCGCCGCAGCCTGCGCTGCCGACGCTGCCCACGGCCTTCGCCAACGTGCCCGGCGACGCGCAGCCCGGCGAGCCGGCCGCGGCGTTCTGGCAGGGCTTCCAGGACCCGCAGCTCGACGCGCTGGTGGCCCAGGCGCTGAGCGCCAACTTCGACCTGCGCCTGGCCGTGGCCCGGCTGCGCGAGGCGCGGGCGCTGGCGCGCCTGGCCGATGCCAACCTGCTGCCGCAGGTCAGCGGCACGGCCGGCGCGGCGCGGGTGCGCGACTTCAACGGGCCCAACAACGCGCTGGCGACGCAGACCCTCTACGGCGTGGGCCTGGACGTGCGCTGGGAGGCGGACCTGTTCGGCCGCCTCTCGGCCGAGCGCCGCGCGGCGCAGGCCGAGCTGCTGTCGGTGGAGTCCGATGCGCAGGCGCTGCGCCTGAGCGTCAGCGCCGAGGTGGCGCGCAACTACTTCGAGCTGCGCGGGCTGCAGGAGCGGCTGCGCGTGTCCACGGCGTCGCTGCAGACGCAGGAGTCGACGCTGCGCCTGGTGCAGGCGCGCCAGGAGGTTGGCCGCGGCACGGGGCTGGACACCGAGCGCGCCCGCGCCCTGGTGCAGCGCACCGCCGCCGGCGTGCCGGCGCTGGAGGCGGCGCTGCAGCGCACGCGCTACCGGCTGGCGGTGCTGTGCGGCCA